>DGRU01000181.1 GCA_002390025.1 Lachnospiraceae bacterium UBA4380 | reverse complement strand
TGAAGAGCGCCAGGGCAATGCCCGGCAGAATGTCCATCAGCTGATCCTCGTAACCATATCTGAGCAGCTTTCTGTTGGGCATACTGTTGATGATCTGGCCGACAATACTCAGGGCCAGGACGCTCCATGCCATCGCCATCACGCTGATCCGGACAGTGATCAGGATCACCAAAACACTGATCGTTTTTTTAGCAATCTCCAGTTTCAGAAAGAGATCGCTCCGGCCCATTGCTTTGATGGCATTCAGGTTCGCCGTATGGACAGGATAAAACATAAAAGCGATGCAGTAAATGGCCAGAAAGGGAACACAGGGAAGCCATTTTTCCGTCAGGACCAGACGCACAAGGGTCTCCGAGCAGACAGCGAGGCCGATCATCAGAGGTGCCATGATATAGGTGCTTGTCTGGATCGCCCTGCGGGTCATGTTCCTGACCCGTCCGCGGTCATCCTGCTCCCTGGACATTGCAGGAAAAAGCACGCTGTCAATCGAGGTATTGATATTGGTCACGATCAGGGACGGAAGCTGCTGTCCTCTGTTGTAATAAGCCAGATCCGCCGACGTGTACATTTTCCCTATGAGAAGCGAACGGAGACTGTTATAGCCCGTATCCAGAAGAGAGGATGCCAGCAGCTTCCAGCCGTAGGAAAACAATTTCCGCAGCCTTTGCACGGAAAAAATGCGCTCCGGGCGCCACGGCACTGTCAGCCACAGGATCAGGGTATCGACTGCCGTATTGATCAGGTGCTGGGCGACAAGCGACCACACTCCGAATCCCCTGTAAGCCATACAGATCCCGATGATTCCGGAGCCGATGGTCCCGCCCAGGGTGGCAAAGAAAAATTTCCGGAAGAGGAGGTGCCTGGAGACATAGGCCTGCTGGACATTTTTGACACCGGATATGATCAGGATCAGGCTGAGCACCCGCACAATCGATGTCAGCTCCGGCATCCCGTAAAAGGCCGAGATCAGAGGCGCCGCTGCGAACATGACCGCATAGAGGATCAGGCATGCCGCTATATTAAAATAAAAAACAGACGAAAAATCCAGACTGTCCGCATTCTTTTTCTGGATCAGGGCATTTCCCATTCCGCTGTCCACAAAGACCTGCAGAATCGCAGTGAACACCGTAACCAGCGCGACAGTCCCGTATACAGACGGCTCCAGGATACGCGCCAGAAGAACCGATATCACAAAAGCCGTTCCCTGCGCACAGATCCGCTCCCCGAACCTCCACAGAAAACCGGCTGCCGCTTCCCGCCGGCTGTTTTTTCTCTTACTTATCATAAGGTTCCTTTTTACGAAATGAATCGTTCGGCTTTTTGCTCCCGTGCCGGCCGGAATGTCCGGACATGGCCGCCTTGATCAATGTCTTGATCTTCCTGTCCGTCTTCATAGTATTGAAAATCTCTCTGTACACGGGATTGTTGATGAGTTCCCGGAGAGAGGCATTTTCCAGCATTCCCGCACCTGTTGTCGCCATAAAGGGGAGAAGCCCTCTGTGCCAGGTATAGTCCGTGTACTGATCCAGATCCAATAGCATGCCGCAGTTGCGTTTTGCATCGATCTCCTTCTGTCTGCGGTCCTGTTTTTTCCAGCCGCTCATCATAGAACCCGATCCGCCTTCTCTGTAAACACAAGTCTCTTCATTGATGAAATGCGCATACCCCTGCGAAGTCACAAACAGGCGCAGGCGCAGATCATCGGTCGGGCAGTGGCGTATCCCTGCCTTCATCAGGGCATCGTAGCATTCGGTCCTGAAAAAAAAGGAAGCCGTGGGAATAAATGTCAGCCAATGAAAATCCCTCAGGTCATAATCCTGCCTGCGGGGATCAAACTGCCCGGCGTCTTTCTTTGAATAGGGAATAAAGGTCCTGCGGGTCCGGGCTTCTTCGTTGCGGATCACCGCGTTTGTGAAGCAGAAGGTGCAGTCCGGATGTGCTTCCATATAATCATACTGCTTCTGCAGTTTGCAGGGGTCTGTCCAGTAATCATCCCCCTCGCAGATCGCCATGTACCTTCCGGTGACTCGCGGGCGGATATGGGTCTCCACGATGCTGATGCCCTTGGACCACTGGTTTTCTGTCTGGCAGACCGGTTTAATTATTGCCGGAAATTTCAAAGCATATTCCCGGATGATGGCCGCTGTCGCGTCCGTGGAGGCGTCGTCGTGTACAATGACCTCAAAGTCAAAATCCGTCTTCTGCCGGACCATTCCCTCCAGCGCCCTGCGTATATATTTCTCATGATTATATGCCAGACAATAAACGCTTACTGCAGCCATAGCCTGTTACTCCTCATGCCCTGCTCTGCACTGTTCCGCTTGTGAATGCGATTCCCCAATAAATGCAGTATAGTACATTTTGTGCTTATTCACTAGTCTATACCACAATATCCCCCATCCTTTTGTTTACTTTGCTATATCTCATATTCTCCCCGGAACCAGCACAGGCCATCATTAGTTTCTTCAACTGTGATGTCATCCCCTTCATCCACCATGTAGATATAACCATCATGAAGAAGACAGTTCATACCGGATCTTCATCAGTATTTTTTCTTCTGGGCCTGAAATGCAGCCTCATTGTTCTGATAGGTAAGTCCTTCATACATAACCGGTGCAATGAAAAAATTGCTGAGAAAGAAATATTTCCCACGAAAGCTGTCGATTTTTTGTACTGCAGAAATAATGCTCACCCCCTGCTAAATTTAAAAGCCAAATTTTAAAAATATACAATCTTTAAATCTCGTATATCCTTGACATATTTGGATTCCTATACTAAATTTACCCATAAATCAATTATTTCATTTTCCATTTCTACAACACTATTATAAAGGAGGAAATCCCCATGCCGAGAAGAAAAAAAGAAGAAATCGTTGCTGCTGAAGCCGTTGCTGCTCCCGCAGAAGCTCCTGCAAAGAAGACACGCAAGCCTCGCGTTAAAAAGGAAGCTGCAGCCCCCGCTGAGAAGCCCGCTCGCAAGCCCCGCGCTCCTCGTAAAAAAGCGGTTGTTCCTAATTTCGT
>DGRU01000226.1:14026-17233 GCA_002390025.1 Lachnospiraceae bacterium UBA4380 | reverse complement strand
ACCTCGGCAAAGAGAGTATGGAATCTCAGAAGGCATTCCTGCTCAACAACGCCGTCCTGGCAGCCAAGATTGCCACCTCTCTCCGCGGCAGGAAATAAGATCTGTACATGCCGGAAAAAACAGATATTCCGGAACAGAAGACAAGCGGCTTGATCAAAAACTGAATCAAATACATTTTACTGTCAACCTGACGGGAAGCATGCGTTTCGACCCGAAAGAGCCTGACAGAACATGTACTGCAGGAGAGACGGACAAGTCCCCGGATCCTTTCATTTCCCGGGTCATTGGATGATCTCTGTCAGCAGTATGTCCGGAATTATTCCGGCATTGTTTTGCAAAGAAAGGCTCCTTTTGCGTCCCGTGCGCATAAAGGAGTCTTTTTTATGATTAAAATCGCCATTTACGGTAAAGGCGGCATCGGCAAATCCACAGTCACAAGCCATCTGGCAGCGGCATTCGCAACACTGGGCAAACGAGTGATCCAGATCGGATGCGACCCCAAAGCGGATTCCACCATCAATCTGCTGGGCGGGCAGCCCCTGCGCCCTGTCATGAACTACCTGCGGGAAGAGGACGAAGATCCCGAGACACTGGAAGATATTTCCAGGATCGGTTTCGGCGGAATCCTCTGTATCGAGACCGGCGGTCCGACCCCTGGCCTGGGCTGTGCGGGCAGAGGGATCATTGCGACCTTCCAGCTGCTGGAGGATCTGCGCCTGTTCGAGACCTGGAAACCGGATGTCGTTCTCTACGATGTCCTCGGGGATGTCGTCTGCGGCGGCTTTGCCGCTCCCATCCGGGAGGGCTACGCGGAGGAAGTGCTGATCGTCACCTCCGGTGAAAAGATGGCCCTCTATGCCGCCAATAATATTGCCTGTGCGGTGGAGAACTTTGCGGACAGAAGTTACGCCCGCCTTCGCGGCGTCATCCTCAATCACCGCAATGTGGTCGGAGAGGACGAGAAGGTCCGCGCTTTTGCGGATTCCAAGGGGCTGGAGATCATTGGAGAAGTCCCGCGAAGTGATGATATCACTCGCTGTGAAGACCGCGGCATGACGACGGTGGAGGCCGATCCTGACCTGCCTGTGAGCCGCACCTTCCTGGAACTTGCCCGAAAACTTATGGAAGAAAAAAAGTGAAATATCCGGAGGCTCATGCTCGCCGGGCCTGAACAGTATGCAAGCCCGGGAAAGAGCAGTCCGGAATAAGATTCCGGAAATATTCTGCCGGATTATCATTAAGGTTAAGGATAGTAATCATACATGCGAACAGAAAAACCTGTCTATTACACTGCTGCGGAACTTACCGCCAGGGGGAGCAGTGACATTCCCCGGGAGCTGGTATCCACAAGCCATCTGATCTACAGCTCGCCCGCGACGCTGGCCTTCAACTCGCCGGGTGCGGAGGGATACGGTGTCAAGCGCGCCGGCCTGGCTGTCCCGGGCTCCGTCATGCTGATCGTCTCCCCCGGCTGCTGCGGCAGAAATACCTCTGCCATCAGCCGCATGCCCGGCTATGAGGACCGTTTTTTCTACCTCACCATGGATGAGACGGATCTTGTCACGGGCCGCCATCTGAAAAAAATTCCCCGGGCCGTCGCGGAACTCTGCCGCGGTCTTGAGCAGCAGGGCAGACGTCCCAGAGTTGTCATGATCTGTATCACCTGTGTGGACGCCCTGCTGGGAACGGATATGGAGCGCATCTGCCGCCGGGCCCAGGAAAAGGTCCCCGGTGTCCGTGTACAGCCCTGTTACATGTATGCTCTCACCAGAGAGGGCAGAAAGCCCCCCATGGTGCATGTCCGCCAGTCCATCTACGAACTCCTGGAGCCCAGGAAGAAGAGAGCATCTTCAGTCAATCTGCTGGGCTTTTTCGCTCCCCTGGAGGGAAGTTCTGAGTGGAATGCCGCAGACGGCGGGAACGGCTCCTATACAGGGAGTGAACTGCTGCCGGTCCTGGGTCAGGCAGGTGTCCGCAGGATCCGTCAGATCGGCGCATGTCCCGACTATGATGCCTTCCAGGAAATGGCGGAGGCCAATTTCAATATTGTACTGAACCCGGAGGCCAGGCCCGCGGCCTATGATCTGCAGGAGAGACTGGGGATCCCCTTCATCGAGTTGAGCCGCTTCTACCAGATCGACAGGATCGAAGCGCAGTATGCTGCCCTGGGCAGGGTCCTGCAGACACAGTTCGACGATTCCCCCTACAAAAAAGAGGCGGAAGAGGCTGTAGACGCCTTCCGGGCAGCCTTCCCCGACGCTGTTTTTTCCGTCGGCGAGGCCATGAACGGAAATCCCTTTGAACTGGCCTGTGCCCTTGTCCGCCAGGGCTTTGAGGTCCGCGAGATCTTCGGCACGGTCAACAAGGACAGTTATGTCTGGCTTGGCATTCTGGACAGACTCAGCCCCCGGACACGTATTTATTCAAATCTCCATCCCTCCATGCTCCACTACGGCAGGGAGGAGGATGCTGCCTCCGGCGTAACCATCTGCATCGGCCGGGATGCCGCCTGGTACCACCCCGAGGCGGCAAACGTCCAGTGGATCACCGATGTGCAGCCCTTCGGCTACAGGGCGGTCACCGGACTTTACAGAGCTCTGAAAAAAGCCATGGAGACGGGCAGCAGAGGAAGCTATTCTTCCGATGTGTCCCTGGGCGCTGCGGACAATGTTCGTCCTGCCTGCGCTGTGGGAAGGGCGGAGCTCTTCGATGGCGCATCGGCCCCTGTCGGCTTCCGCCGTTTTACGACCCCTTTTGCACCGGACCAGTCCGGCGCCGTCTCCGTCCTCTACGATATGGGCGGAATCTGTGTCATCTGTGATGCGGGCGGATGCACCGGCAATATCTGCGGCTTTGACGAGCCCCGGTGGTTCGGAAGCCAGAGTGCCGTTTTCAGTGCCGGACTGCGGGACATGGATGCCATCCTGGGGCGGGACGACAAACTGGTGGAGAAGCTGGCCGACGCGGCACAGATGATCCCCGCCTCCTTTGCCGCCATTGTCGGCACACCTGTCCCCGCCGTGATCGGGACCGATTACCGAGCCCTCTGCCGCATGGCGGAGAAAAAAACAGGCCTTCCTGTCATCGGCGTGGACACGGACGGCATGGAATACTACGACAGGGGACTGGAAAAGACTTATCTGGCTCTTGTCAAAACTTTCTGCCGCCGGCAGGACGGACAGGAAAGCGCAGCCGGTGACGGCGCAT
>DGRU01000226.1:0-13882 GCA_002390025.1 Lachnospiraceae bacterium UBA4380 | reverse complement strand
CTGCAGGTACATCCACGGCTGCAGGCGCATCCGCAGAGTCTGCCCGCGCAATCGGTATCTGGGGCTATTCTCCCCTCGATTTTGCCGGGATTCTGTCAGAGCAGGATCTGCGGAGCAGGATCAGACAGATGGGATACGGGGAGATCATCTGCTGCGGTGCCGGAAGCAGAGTGGAAGATCTGCACAGGCTTGCGGGTGTCGAGAAAAATATTGTTCTGTCGCCCGCGGGAATGGCGGCTGCCAAATGGTTGCAGGAAGAATTCGGAACGCCCTGGGAATACTGCATCCCCGATGCCGGCAGCATTCTTGACAGATTCACAGCTGCAATCCCGGCCGGAAAGACCCTGGTCGTCCACCAGCAGGTATTGGCGGACACCATCTGCACCAGCCTTCGCCCAAAAGGCATGCAGGCGGACAGCGCCGGATTTTTCATGATGACACCCGACCTGCAGAACACGGACCATGTCCGCCTGCGGGAGGAAACAGACCTGCGCGCTCTTGTGCAGGAGAGAAAATATGACAACGTCATTGCCGACCGTTCCCTGCAGCCCATCCTGGCAGGCCTGCCCGTAAGCTTTTGGCATCTGCCCCACTTCGCGGTTTCAGGAGAGCAGTCCGCCGGATGATCTTTTTCCCGACCTGAGAATTGTGATCCCGGCCAGAAAGGAAGACAGTCCTATGAGCAGCAGCGCAACCGTACGCTTTCGTGTATATGGAATCGTGCAGGGCGTCGGGTTCCGCCCGACGGTGGACCGCCATGCCCGGACGGCGGGGATCAGCGGCAGTGTCTGCAACAAGGGGCCCTATGTCGAGATTTTCGCCCAGGGTACACCCGAGCAGATCAAATGCTTTGAGATACTTCTCAACGAACAGCCTCCGCGCCGGGCCGCCATCCTCAAGATCGACCAAAAGCCGGTAGAAGAGGCCAGGGCATTTGATTCTTTTTCCATCATCGAGAGTGAAAAAACGAGCGGTGAGATCTATATTTCCCCGGACATCGCCATCTGTGAGGAGTGCGAACAGGAGATGTACGATCCCTCCGACCGCCGTTATCTCCATCCTTTTATCAACTGTACCTGCTGCGGTCCCAGAATGACCATTTTGGATGCTCTTCCCTATGACCGGGAGCGCACCAGCATGAAGATGTTTCCCATGTGCAGACCCTGCGCGGAGGAATATTACGGCCCCTGGTCCCGCAGATATGACGCCCAGCCGGTATGCTGCAATGACTGCGGCCCCCAAGTCTATCTGCTTTCTTCCGCAGGAAGCAAAACAGGAACTGATGCAGGAAGCCATACGGGAACTGGTGGGAGAAGTTATACAGGAACTTATGGGGGAAGTAAAAGTCGTACAGGAACTGATGGGGGAACTCATCAGGGAACTTATGCGAAACCTGATTCGAAGCCCGCAGGCTCGCCCGGAAAGACCAGAGGCGGTGTAGAAGCGCAGATCATCGGACGGGATGCCATCACAGCCGCCCGCAGGACCATCCTGGACGGCGGCATCGTGGCAGTCAAGGGAATCGGCGGCTTTCACCTTTGCTGTGACGCGACCAATGAAGAGGCGGTGCAGAAGCTCCGCACCAGGAAACACCGCCCCGCCAAGCCCTTCGCGGTCATGATGAAAGACGAGGAGACGGTCCGCAGGGAGTGCACCTTCAACGAAGAACAGAGGCAGATCCTGACCGGTCACCAGAAACCCATCCTGCTTCTGGACAGAAGAGAGGGCAGTCCGGAGACTGAAGCGGCAAGCAAGGCCCCCCTTCTGGCACCTGCTGTCGCGCCCGGAAATCCCAAAGTGGGAGTCATGCTTCCCTATGCCCCCCTTCAGCACCTTCTCTTTACCTATGACGACGGACTCACCATGCCTGACTGCCTGGTCATGACCAGCGGAAACGTATCCGGCGCCCCCATCTGCCGCGATGACAGGGACGCCCTCTCGGAGCTCTCGGCATTCTGCGACTGCATCCTCAGCCACGACAGACTGATCCGGATCCGCGCCGACGACTCAGTCATGGACTTCCACCGCGGCAGGCCCTACATGATCCGGCGCTCCCGCGGATATGCCCCACTTCCCATGCTGCTCTCGCCAGAAAATAACACAGAGGGTCAAAAAGAAAGTGCGGAGGACGGCAAAGCGGCTGCTGCCGGCACAAAGAAGACCTGTGTCCTGGCAGTCGGAGGAGAACTCAAAAACACCTTCTGCATTGCCTCCGGAGATCTCTTTTATCTGTCTCCCTATGTGGGAGACCTGGAGGACCTCCGCACCGTGCGCGCTCTCAGGGAGACCATCGGCCGCATGGAAACACTGCTGGAAGTCACCCCTGAGGCAGTCGTCTGTGACCTCCACCCCAAATACAATGCGACCATGGTGGCCGAGGAGATCGCAGAGGAGAGGAAGATCCCCCTCATTCGTATACAGCACCACTATGCGCATGTCCTGTCCTGTATGGCGGAAAACGACCGCACCGAACCGGTCATTGGAGTCTCTTTTGACGGCACCGGCTACGGAACGGACGGCACCATCTGGGGAGGAGAGATCCTGACAGCGGATTATCATGATTTCTGCCGGGAATACAGCATAGCACCCTTTACCCAGATCGGCGGGGACAGCGCACCGCGCCAGGGCTGGCGCATCGCCGCCTCTATGATCTGGAATTACTGCAGGTCGGAGCGCTATTTCGATATCATGGAAAAACTTGCCGTCTGTGATCAGCAGAATGCAAAAGTCCAGCGCCTGATGGCGGAGCGCAGGATGCAGGCCATCACCTCCACCAGCGCGGGACGTCTCTTCGACGGCGTCAGTGCCATGCTGGGCATATGCCGGGAGTCTACTTACGAGGGCGAGGCCTCCATAGAGCTGGAATTTGCTGCGGAGCGCTACGCCGCAAAACTGGCCGGAGAAAACCTTGCGCTGCCCGACGGGGAAATGGATGAGATCCGTGCCTCATTGAACTTTGACGGGCAGGCCCGCCATCTTCCCACAGACCACCTGTTTGCAGAGCTTTTAGAGAGGCGCCTTGCGGGCGAAGACCCCCAAAAGCTTGCATGGTTTTTCCACGTATTTCTCGCGGAACTTGCTGTCGAAGCCTGTGTCAGGATACGGCAGGAAAAAAATATCGCCACGGCTGCCCTGACAGGCGGCTGCTATCAGAACCGCCTTCTGCTGACTCTGACAGAGGACGGGCTCAGGGACAGGGGCTTTGAGGTCCTGATCCACCATCTGGTGCCGCCCAACGACGGAGGCATAGCCCTGGGACAGGCAGCGGCGGCCATGATGAGGTCCCGGATCTGACGAGGCGTAAGAAGACCCGGCCTTCAATCGCCGCAGACAGAATATTACGCCGCAGGCAAAATATAACGTCGCAGAAAAAATATTACGCCGCAGCAAAATATAACGTCGTAGAAAAAAATTTACGCCGCAGGCAGAATATTACGCCGCAGGCCCAATAATGGTCTTGAAAAACAGGCCAAAATAGTTTTTGTAAAATTTTTTGTAAAAAAGAGATTATCAAACAGTCTTGATGATAGAGAGAGGATAAAAACATGTGTGTAGGATTATCAGCCAGAGTTGTCCGCCTTCAGAGCAATGGAACTGCCATCGTGGATGCATCCGGTGCGCGCAGGGAGATTTCCGCCCAGCTTCTGGACAACCTCATGCCCGGTGATTATGTCATGGTGCATGCGGGAGCGGCCATCGCAAAGATCACAGAGGAAGATGAAGAGGAGGGCGAAGCTGTTCTCGGATCCCTGTTCTGATCAAAATCAATGATTATGGAGAATACTTTTCTATGAGTGACAATAAGACAAGTGTGATCGCGCGTGCGCGCGAAATTATTGACAGCTATCAGGGCGATCAGATCAGGATCATGGAGGTATGCGGGACACATACCCATGAGATCTTCCGTCTGGGGATCAGAGGGATCCTTCCGGAAAATGTGAAACTGATCTCCGGACCGGGATGTCCGGTCTGCGTGACCCCTGTGGATTTTATCGACCAGGCAGTCTGTCTTGCCATGGAGCACAACGCGACCATCTGCACCTTCGGCGATCTGGTCCGTGTGCCGGGTTCCTTCGGGATCCCTGCGTCCGGGGGACAGGCAGATGGAAAAGCTGCTAAGATCGGCAGCCTTGCCGCCGCCCGCGCGGCCGGGGCCAGGATCCAGGTCGTCTATGCCCCGCAGGATGCAGTGGCCTATGCAAAAGAGCACCCTGATGAGCAGGTGGTCTTTTTATCTGTCGGATTTGAGACGACCACGCCTTCTTCCTGCCTGGCCGTTCAACAGGCAAAGAATGAGGGACTGACCAATTTTTCCATCCTGACAGCCAACAAGACCATGCCCGCAGCCTATGCGGCCATGAAGGACAGCACGGACGCATTCCTCTATCCCGGACATGTCCACGCCATTACGGGCACAGGGATCTGTGAGCAGCTGGCAAGAGAGGGGACAAGCGGTGTCGTCGCAGGCTTTACTGCCAAGGAACTGATGACCGCACTCGCCGTGATCGTCAAAAAGACCGGTGAGGGAAAACCCTATTTTGAGAACTGCTACCCCCGCGTCGTCCGCGCAGAGGGATCTCCCGCGGCACAGCGCCTGGTGGAAGAGATGATGGAGCCCTGCGACGCCCGCTGGAGAGGCATCGGTGTTCTCCCCGGCTCGGGAGTAAAGCTCCGCCCGGAATATGCAGACTACGACGCCCGCATCAAATTTGACCTGCCCTCCATGGAGGGACGCGAGAATCCCGCCTGCCGCTGCGGCGAAGTGCTGCAGGGCCGATGCCTGCCGTCGGACTGCAAAGTATTCGGAAAAGGCTGTACGCCCGAACATCCCATCGGAGCCTGCATGGTATCCGGCGAGGGTGCCTGCTCCGCCTTCTATCTCTACGGCGGGGACCGCTGATCATAAAATATGGATTTCAATCCCAAATCGTGAATCTCTGAACCTTATCTGAGAACCTTATCTGAAAGGACAAAGCTATGCAGGATACAGTTACGCTGGCCCACGGCGCCGGCGGCAAACAGACTTCTGAACTGATCGAAAAAGTATTTAAGGCACATTTTGAAAATCCTCTCTTTACCCCGGATGACGCCGCAGTGCTGCAGATCCCCGCAGGAAAAATGGCCATGTCCACAGACGGCTTTATCGTCTCTCCGGCCTTTTTCCCGGGCGGAAATATAGGCAAACTCTCCATCTGCGGAACAGTCAATGATCTGGCCTGCATGGGTGCACAGCCCATGTATATGACCTGCGCCTTCGTGATCGAAGAGGGCTTTCCCATGGCAAAACTCGAGGAGATCGCTGCAGCGATGGAGAAGACCGCGGCGGAAGCCGGTGTCTGTATTGTCGCGGGCGACACCAAGGTCGCCGGCAAGGGCCAGGTGGACGGTGTCTTTATCACCACCACAGCCGTAGGACGCATCATGGATGATGTGCAGACCGGAGGTGCCCTGGCAAAACCCGGCGACTGCGTGATCGTGACCGGTGACATCGGGCGCCACGGCTGCACTATCCTGCTGGCCAGAGATGATTACGGAATTGAAGCCGATGTGACAAGCGACTGTGCTCCGCTCTGGACGGCAGTGCACAATGTGCTGACAGATGCTCCCGACATCCATGTCATCCGCGACGCCACCCGCGGCGGCGTCGGCACGGTGCTCTATGAGATCGCAGGTCAGAGCAATGTCGGCTTTTCCCTGGAGGCGGAGAGTATCCCTGTTGATCCCGGTGTGCGCGGTGTCTGCGGCATGCTGGGCCTCGAGCCCCTCTACCTTGCCTGCGAGGGGCGCCTGGTCATTATTGCGCCCGCAGACAAAAAGGATATCATTCTGCAGTCCCTGCGCAGGAGCCCCCACACGGAAGGAGCGGCCTGCATAGGAACAGTCACGGCAGACCACCCCGGTCGCGTTGTTCTTAACACGGAGATCGGAGCTCAGACCATCCTTCCCAGGCCCGGAAATGAGCTCCTTCCCAGAATCTGCTGATGCCGGCATCCGCTGTAAGTCTGCTCTGCCGTCTTTGTTATTGAAAACAGAGGAATCTATGGAAACACGTGTCGCTGTCATAGCAATCATTATTGAAAAAGAAGAGGCTGCCGAGGGCGTCAACTCTATTCTGCACGCCTACAGGCGCTACGTGGTCGGCCGCATGGGCATTCCCTATCGGGAAAAAAATATCAATATCATCAGTGTTGCTGTCGATGCGCCTGAACCTGAGATCACTGCCATGTCCGGCAAGATCGGCCGTCTGGCCGGCGTCAGTACCAAGACCGCCTATTCAAAGGTGTGATCATCCGGCAGTCTGTATATATTTGATCAGACACAGGACTTCAAAATAACTGAAAGGGTTCAATACATGGTTAAGATAGCTTTTTACGGCAAAGGCGGGATCGGAAAAACCACTACGGTCTCCAATCTGTCCATAGCCCTCGCGCAGCGGGGACTCAGGGTCCTGCAGGTCGGCTGTGATCCCAAGGCGGATTCCACAAGGATCCTGCGGACAGGCACTGAAAAAACAGTGGAGCAGGACTTTGACATATCCTCTCTGGTCCGCAGAATGCGGGAGGGCGGATATCTGACGGTTATGGATCACATCCGGGCAAGGAAGCCTTTTGAAGCACAGGATATCGTGAAGACCGGAGCGGCAGGTGTTCTCTGTGCCGAGGCGGGGGGACCCCTTCCCGGACAGGGCTGTGCCGGACGGGCTGTCATCACTGCCCTTGAGAAGATGAATGAGATCGGTGTCTACGATATTTACAGTCCGGATGTAGTCCTCTACGATGTCCTGGGCGATGTGGTCTGCGGAGGATTCGCCATGCCCATGCGGAGCGGCTATGCGGACCATGTTTTCATCGTCACATCCGGCGAGAGCATGTCCATCTATGCGGCAGCCAATATCGGACTTGCCTTGCAGGGCTTCAGCGGCCGCGGCTACGCCCGCATGTCCGGCATCATCCTCAACCGCAGGGAAGTGCCCGATGAAGAAAACCGGGTGTCCGCCCTTGCGGCAGAGCTCGGCACACAGGTCGTGGGAAGCCTGTCCCGCAGCCCCCTGGTCCTGCGCGCCGAAGAAGAGGGAAAATGCCTGCTTCAGGCCTTCCCTGAATCGGAGATGGCAGAGGAGTACAGAAGGCTGGCGGATGCCATTGCGGCGATGACCCTGTCTGCGTGAGCAGAGGACCTGCGAGGAAAAAATATGCTGAAGAGAGTACAATACCGGGATTTAAGTGTGGATGACAGGGACGCTGCCGTGAGGATCGCGGACGCGGATTTCCCTGTGCCCTTCTCCCATCGTCTGGAGTTCAACGCCCCGGTGCACGGTACATGGAACATTGTCCATATCGGTCTGCTGGTCCCCGAATGTCACCAGATCTATGTGTGTGCGGACAACTGCATGCGGGGTGTCGTCCTGACAGCTGCGGAAATGGGAGCCGGGGATCGCTTTTCCAGTGTCCTGATCGAGGAGAACGACCTCTACGACGGCAATCTGGAAACAATCACGATCGAGGGAGTGTCGGATGCCATCCGGCGTCTTCCCTACCGTCCCCGCGCAGTGGCGGTCTTTCTGGTATGCCTGCATCACTTTGTCGGCACGGACGCCGCATATGTTTTCTCCACTCTGGAGGAACGCTTCCCCGACATCGATTTCATGCGCTGCTGGATGGATCCCGTCATGCAGAAGACCGGACTGACCCCCGAGCAGAAACTCAAGGAGTCCATGTTCCGCCCGGTCCGTCCCCTTCCCATGGATTCCGGACTCGTCTGTGTCCTGGGTGACAATCAGGCTCTGGACCCGGACAGTGACATTGCGCAGATCGTCAGAGAGGCAGGCGGCAGGATCCTGCAGCTGCACGACTGGAAGCAGCACGGCGAACGCATCGGCATTTCTTCTCTGCAGAGAGCAGACAAAGAGGGCGGTGCAGGAGACGAATACAGTTTCATGACTTACTGCAGGACCTATGAGGACTATCTGCAGATCGGCGCCGCCGGACTCTTCATCACCCGCAGCCCGCTTGGAATCCACGGTGTATCTCAGCTTGCCAAAAGGCTGGGCAGGCCCTTTCTCTACCTGCCTCCCGTCTGCACAGACAGGGAGATCAGGGACCAGACTGCAGAGCTGAGCCGGCTGCTGAGGGAGATCAGAGAGCAGGCAGACAGGCCCGGCAGTCCCTCTCCTGATGGAGAAAATGAAAGTATGAATGCCGCGAAGCGGACTCCGGAGGAAGCCCCCGTCAGCGGCCCTGTTTCGGCAGCTGAAGCGGGGGCTGCCCTGGCCCATGCCCGCGCACTGATCGGGGATACAGAGATTACCATCGATTATATCCTCAATCCCCGTGTCCTGAACCTTGCCAGACGTCTGCTGGAGAGCGGTTTTCATGTAACCCGAATCTATCTGGATGCCATCCTCCCCGAAGAGGAGAAGGACTTTCAATGGCTTTGCCATAACTGTCCCGAACTGCTGCTCAATGCAACGATCCACCCCAAAATGCGTGTTCTCCACAATCCCGACAAGACAGGCCGAATGCTTGCCCTGGGCCCCAAGGCGGCATGGTTCGGCGGCACAGATCATTTTGTCAACCTGGTCGATTACGGCGGAATCTGGGGCAATTCCGGGCTGGTCAAGCTTGCAGCCCTGATGGAGGACGCCTACCTGCATGAGAAAGACACCAGGTCCATTGTCCCGCGCAAGGGACAGGGATGTGCCTGCGTTCTGTAATGGAGACTACTATGCGACAGGTTTTCAGGAAAATACCCGTTTATACCGGTGACGTATCCGGCGTCTGCAGCGCCCTCTATGAGCTGGGCGGAATGGTCGTCATGCACGACCCGTCAGGATGCAATTCGACCTATAATACCCACGACGAGATCCGCTGGTATGATCAGGACAGCCTCATTTTTATATCAGGCCTCAATGAGATGGAGGCGGTCATGGGGAGCGACGATGACCTGATCCGGGACATTGTGGAATCTGCCGGCATCTACCGGCCCAAATTTATCGCAATCGCCAATTCCCCCATCCCTTATGTCACAGGAATGGACTTTGACGCGATCAGCCGTCTTGTGGAGAAAGAGACCGGGATTCCGACCTTTTATATCCCCACAAACGGCATGCACGATTATACATGCGGGGCAGGCCTGGCCTTTCTGAATCTGGTCGACCGCTTTGTCAAGGCACCTGCAGAGATCCCTGAGACAGATCCCGCTGCAGACCGGGAGACAGCCCCGGCAGAAAAGGAAGCAGAAAACAGACTGCGCTGTAATATTCTCGGTATGACTCCGCTCGATTTCGCATCGCGGACCACGATCTCAAGTCTGCACGCCAAGATTGAAGAAAACGGCATGGAGATCGTATCCTGCTGGGCGATGGATGATACTTTGACGAATATTAAAAAGAGTGCGGCTGCAGATGTAAATCTTGTGATCGCAGCTGCCGGATTTCGCGCGGCCCGTTATATGTACGACAAATTCGGCATTCCCTTTGTTGTTGGTATTCCGGCCGACGGCGCGGAAAACATCTACTTTGATGCCGTCCGCAAGGCTGTCAACAAGGAGGAAAACAGATTCCCCTTCCGCGACAGGACCTTCGGACTCAAAATGCCTTTGGCGGAGCTTGGATTGGAAAAACCTGTTGTCTGCCTGATCGGGGAACCCGTGATCATGACATCCCTTGCCGCCTCCCTGCAGCTGCAGGCCGGTGCGGAGACACATGTTTACGGCGCCACCGAGGATGCGGATATTTTCCTGGGAGAAAAGGATGCCCCTCTCAGCGGAGAGGAGGAGCTGGAAGAGGCTCTCCGGAAAGTATCCGAAGAAGCAGGCAGCGTGAAAGTCATCGCGGATCCTTATTACAGGGATGTCCTTCCGCCCGGATGCAGCCTCATTCCCCTTCCTCACTTGGCTTTTTCCGGCAGGATCCATTTGAAGGACATACCGGACCTGATTCACTGTAATATCAGCAAGCGTCTGTGAATATGGCCGAGCGCTGCCGTGAGCAAAAGTTGTCTGCCAAAAGGAGAACAGCATGAGTTTAAATGATACCCCTTCAGGAGAAAGGATCCACATCGGATTTTTCGGCCGCAGAAATGCCGGAAAATCCAGTGTCGTAAATGCAGTCACAGGGCAGGATCTGGCGGTGGTCTCCCAGGTGGAGGGCACGACTACGGACCCCGTCAAAAAGGCCATGGAGCTGCTGCCCCTGGGACCTGTCGTGATCATAGATACGCCCGGCTTTGACGATGAAGGCATGCTGGGAGAACTGCGTGTCAAAAAGACCCGCCAGATCCTGGCGCAGACAGATCTGGCTATTCTGGTCCTGGATGCGACCAGGGGACTCTGCGACTGCGACCGGGAACTCCTGGGGCTCTTTGAGGAGCGCAGGATCCCCTGCCTGATCGCGTCCAATAAGACAGATCTGCTGGACGGGAACCCGGAAATCAATCCGAAACTGAATCCGGAAACAGGAAGGCAGACAAATCCACAGTCAAATCAGCAGAAAGATCCTGAAAATGTAAAGGCTTTTCCGGCTGTCGAAGGGGTCGTTCCTGTCAGCGCCCTGACGGGAGAAGGTATCTTTGCGCTCAAGGAAAAGATCGCGGAGATCTACCGCAAATGGAAGGCGGGGCAGGGCGCAGAGCCCCGTCTGATTTCGGATCTTCTCCGCAAGGGAGACCAGGTGATCCTGGTCATTCCCATCGACAAGGCAGCCCCCAAGGGGAGGCTGATCCTGCCCCAGCAGCAGGTGATCCGCGACATTCTCGATTCACGCTGCACTGCTGTCTGTGTGCAGGAGGACAATGTACAGGCCACGATCGACAGTCTGCGCAAGCCGCCTGCCATGGTCGTCACAGACAGCCAGGCCTTTGCTTCTGTGCAGAAGGATGTGCCGGACAGCATCCCGCTCACTTCCTTCTCCATACTCATGGCCCGCTACAAAGGCTTTCTGGAGACCGCGGCCCTGGGCGCTGCCCACATTGATCAGCTCAGGGACGGAGACCGGGTTCTGATCGCGGAGGGATGCACCCATCACCGCCAGTGCGACGACATCGGGACCGTCAAGATACCCCGCTGGCTGCAGGCCCGCACGGGGAAAAAGCTCACAATCGAGACTTCTTCCGGCACAGGCTTTCCGGACGATCTCACCCCCTTTGCTCTCGTCATCCACTGCGGCGGCTGTATGCTGAACGCCCGCGAGATGCAGAGCCGGATCGGCCGGGCGGTTTCCCAGGGAGTTCCCGTGACCAATTACGGGACAGCTATCGCCTATATGAACGGTATCCTCCGCCGCAGCATTTCCATGTTCCCCGACCTTGTCCGCCGCATGGACGAAATCGGGGACAAGAGCAGATAAAGTGACTTGCAGAGCATTCATCTCATAGTGAATACGACCCGGGCGTCCGCGCGACGCCCGGTTTTATATTCTGCCTCCACCACCTGCGCTTCATCGGGGACTTCAAAGGTGACAGTTCCCTTTGCCTTTCTTCCGCCGGCAATATCGGTGGAGAGATAATCGTCTCGGAAGAGACGCCGGCTGCAGCTTTGGCCGTCGGCGTAACAGCAGAAGTCACTGACACTGATCTGGCTGTCCTCTTCCCCGAGATTCTCGATCTCAAATGTCAGCGTCCAGAAAGAGCACCCCGGCTCAGGGCGCAGATATTCATTGTCGCTGTCTTCCCGGTTCGGATTTTCGGAAATCTGATCGCCGGACAAGGGACCGGGACTTTCCTGTCTGAAAGAGCTGCTGTTTCCGTTTTCGGCGGACTGCGTGGAAGCGGAGTCCTGCAGATCCTTTCCCCGGCTCCCTTTTCCGCAGCCTGCCAATGAGATGACCGTAATCAATGCCAGGATGACCGCCGCGAGCTTTTTTCCTGTGAGCCTTCTTTCTTTGAGAAATCGGTTTTTTACCCCTTCGTTCTTTTTTGCATTTCCGTACTTTTTTGTCTTTCCGTGTATCTTTGTCTGTCCGTACATTTTGCCCTCCCCGGTGAATATATACACCGCATTGATTGAAACACTTATTGTAAATTAGATAAAGTGAATTTATTATACATCATATAATCCGATATGTCGATATATATTTGTGATTAAGAATGTTGTAAAGAGGGACGCCAGGGAATAGACTTTTTTACTCCTCACTTCACAATTCCGCTCCGGAGAGCGGCATGTCGGAGAGGGTGAAAAGGATCGGAAAATTTGTTACAATAGTGAGGGAATCATTCGTGCGAGGATTATTATCCGCAATATCCAAAGGCGAATAAGGTTCGCATGTTTAGAAGAGGGCATGTTTGGAAGAAGGAAAGCACCCGGGGGAAATGAACAGATGAGAAAAAACAGTGCCAGGCATATTCATAAAAAGAGTGTTTTCATATTCGTCCTGACCATGCTCTTTGCGGCCGCCTTCTCTTTGCAGGGATGCGGACAGCGCACAACGAAGATCAGCATCGGGACCGCGGGCGTCGGAGGAAATTACTACAGCTTCGGAAGAGCCTATGCGCAGGTTCTGATGCAGGATATAAAGGATACAGATGTGCAGGCCAGAGTCACGACCGGATCGGGCGCAAACCTGCGCATGCTCACAAGTCAGGAAGCCGGGCTGGATCTGGCAATCGTGCAGTCGGATCTTCTTGCCCAGAGCACTGTTTCAAAAGGTCCCGCTTCCGATAACACCCCGGGTGTAAAGGCAATCGCAGGGATGTATATTGAGGCAGTGCAGATTGTTGTGCGGCGTGATTCCGGCATCGAAACAGTCAGTGACCTCCGTGGAAAACTGATCAGCGTAGGTGAGGCTGAGTCCGGGACAGAGTCGGATGCTTTGATGATCCTGAGAGCATCCGGCTTAGGGGACAGCATGTATACAATGCGCAATCTCAACTACGGAGCTTCCGTGCAGGCACTGGCCGAGGGAAAAATCGATGCCTTTTTCTGTACCATGGGCGTTCCCATGACTGCGATCGCGACGACGGCCAAAAAGGTACCGCTCAATCTTGTGAGTCTGAGCGATAAAGAGGTCGACAAGGTCACTGCCATGCAGCCCTGGTATGTCCCCTGCACGATCCCGGCGGGTACCTATAACGGTATGGACCGGGATGTCCATACCATTGGCGTCAAGGCCGTTCTCGTGGCATCCGGGAGTCTGAGCGAAGACCTGATAAAGCGGATCACCGGGAGCCTGTTCGATCATGCCGATGAACTGCAGTATTCTGTGACGGTCAATTATAAACCGGATCCCGCGGAGGCAGTCAAAGATCTCCCCATCCCTCTGCATGACGGTGCAAAGGCCTGGTACAGGGAAAAAGGGATTGAAGTTCCGAATCAGTGATTATTATACGTACAGGATTTTCAGAATAGTTTTTCCGGATAGGCTTTCAGGACAGATTTCCAGGATAGTTTTTCTTGACGAATTTTCCGGATAAGTTTTCAGGACAGATTTTCCGGATGGGTTTTTCGGATAGATTTTCAGGATAGAGAGAAAAATGATTTTTAAAACACAGGATATAATTTTCAATGAGAACAAGGTGCCGGTCACGGACAGTATGTCCTTTCCGGTTCTGACATTTGCCGCCTGGGAGGATCTGCCGGGCATACGCCACTGCTTTACCACCCGTGCGGGAGGTGTCTCCGAGGGGTGGCTTTCCAGCCTCAATTTCCGGCGCGGCCTGTATGATCCCGATGAAAATATCGAAGAAAATTTCCGGCGCACGGCCCTCTTTTTCGGCACGACGCCGGACCGTATCGTATGTGCCCATCAGACACATACCTCCAATGTCCGCATCGTGACAGAAGCTGATGCGGGAAAAGGAGTGACCCGGGAGAGGGACTACACGGATGTAGACGGACTCATCACGGATGTGCCGGGCCTGGTCCTGTACACCTCCCATGCGGACTGTGT
>DGRU01000207.1:23753-26322 GCA_002390025.1 Lachnospiraceae bacterium UBA4380 | reverse complement strand
AACGATAAGAAAACCGTGACAACGAAAATAATACCGGGACAACGTTTAAAAACGTGACAACGAAAATGAATCCAGGATAAGGAAAGAAAACCGGGACAATGAAAAGAACTGGATCAGATGATAGGAAAGAAAAGAAAGATGTCAGGGGCGATGGGAAGAGAGCTGATCGAGATAAGGGAGTATGAGGATCCCAGGCTGGATGTCTATGCCAGGCTAAACGAGACGCAGCTGCGTCATTACTATGAACCCAATGGCGGACTTCTGATTACAGAGTCGCCCAAGGTGACAGAGAGGGCTCTGGCATCCGGCTGCAGGCCTGTGTCAGCACTGGTGGAGATCAGCCAGGTTGCAGGAGAAGCAGCTGCTGTGCTGGAAAAGCTTCCGCCTGAGCTTCCTGTCTTTACGGGATCCTCTGAAACGATCCGGAAACTGACCAATATTCCCATGACCAGAGGGCTTTTGTGCTGTATGATGCGTCCCGACCTTAAAAAGGTTGAGGACCTGATCTGCGGAATGCATCGCATTGCGGTGCTGGAAAATGTGACCAATCCAACCAATGTGGGCGCAATTATCCGGTCGGCGGCAGCTCTGGGCATGGAGGCGGTTCTGCTCAATTCCGCCTGCAGCGATCCCTTTTACCGCAGAGCGGCCAGAGTTTCCATGGGAACGGTCTTTCAGGTCCCCTGGACCTATCTTGAAAATTCGGATACAGGAAAGGGCATGCATTATGTCAGCATGCTGCAGGCATTGGGCTTCAGGACTGCAGCGCTTGCCCTGCGGAAAGATACGGTCAGTATTTCCGATCCCTGCCTGCACAAAGAGGGGAAACTGGCTGTTATTCTGGGCGCTGAGGGAGACGGTCTGACCGACGAGACCATCGATCTTTCTGACTATACGATCAAGATTCCCATGGCACATGGTGTTGATTCACTCAATGTCGCTGCCTGCAGTGCAGTTGCTTTCTGGGAGCTGGCACGCCGCTGACCCTGTGACCGGTTATGTGTCCTGCAATTTTGGAGCGAGGCTGGTATTTATGAAGAACAAAATAAACAGAGAAAAGCTCTTTAGAATGGTTTCCGTCGGTGTTGTGGATGAGCCTGTGAACCAGGCTTATGACATCATCAGTACCGGGGCGCTGCTCCTGAACCTGGCGGCAAGTATTATGCTGACATATGACAGGCTGCAGGCGGATTACGGTTCGCTGCTGATGGCTGTTGAAGCCGTGACGGTTTTGTTTTTCGGAGTGGACTATGTGCTGCGTCTGATCACCTCCAATTATCTGTATCCGGAATCCAATGAGCGGGACTCCCTGCTGAAGTACATTTTTTCTTTTTCGGGGATCATCGACCTTCTGTCTTTTCTGCCCTATTACCTGCCTGTCTTTTTCCCGGCCGGGATTGCTGCATTTCGCATGTTCCGCGTTGTCAGGATATTCAGGCTGTTCAGGATCAATGCCTATTACGATTCTTTGAACGTGATCACGGAGGTCATTATCAGCAAGAAGCAGCAGCTTCTGTCCTCTGTGTTTATCATTTTGACACTGATGCTGGCCTCCAGCCTGTGTATGTACAGTCTGGAACATGAGGCGCAGCCGGAGGTCTTTACAAACGCGTTTTCGGGGATCTGGTGGTCCGCGTCGACTCTGCTGACGGTCGGCTATGGAGATATCTACCCGGTGACGACCATGGGCAGGGTGTTCAGCATTATCATTACATTCCTGGGAGTCGGCATGGTCGCTATCCCTACCGGTATTATTTCCGCAGGATTCGTCGAACAGTATCAGCAGTTTAAAAGAATCGGGGACTATGGGATTGAGCAGGACATCCGTTTTATCCGGTTTCCGGTGTCCAGCAAAGACAAATGGGCGGGCAGGTCTATCAGGAGTATCGGGCTGCCGCAGGGCTGTCTGATCGCGGCGGTTCAGAGAGGGCATGATCTGATCATACCCAACGGCGATGTGATCCTGACGCCCGGTGATATCATCACGGTCGGTGCGGAGCCCCTCAGCAAGGAACTGCCGGTGAACCTCCGTCAGATCACACTTCGAAAAGACCATCCCTGGACCAACAGTGCTATCAGGGACATCGACATCTCACGCCAGAGCTACATTGTCCTGGTGCGGCACGCGGGTGCGGCGCTGATCCCGAACGGCAGTACTGTGCTGAATGAAGGGGATGAGGTTTTTGTTCTTTCCAGGGAAAAGGATTCCAGGGATAAACAGAATCAGACGATGGCCTGATCGGTTTCAGGCGATTTGGTCCACGAGTATTCGTTTTTTCGCTTTTGCTGCAGAAAGGAGATTTATGCTTCGTGCTGTTGTTTTAGACATGGACGGGACTCTTCTGGATTCGGAAATCGTTCACTATTATGTGATCCGTGATATTCTGGCCAGAGAACTGGGGTATGATCCCTCGATGGACGAATATCTGAAGTACTGCGGGATCCCCGATCCGGTCATGTGGCCGATGATCCTCGAGGAACTGGACGCTTCCTCCGTGCTTTCTCTCGCACAAAAATGGGGAATAGAAGCAGGTGCGTCTGAGACTGATGATGGAGCGGATGCTGCAGC
>DGRU01000207.1:13856-23630 GCA_002390025.1 Lachnospiraceae bacterium UBA4380 | reverse complement strand
CAGTGCCGGAGGAGATGATCTATGCCCTCTCGGACGAACTGGAGCGCCTGCACTGGCAAGAGTACGATGAATATATTGAAAAAAACGGGGTGAGAGGTTTTCCCGGTGTGAAGGAGTTTCTTCAGTCCCTGCGTGAGGACGGGATCAGGCTTGCGGTGGCCACGGGTTCGCTGAACCGGATCGTCTGCCACAATCTGAAGCTCCTGGATATAGCGGAACTGATCGAAGCCGCAGCAACCTCGGAGGACTGTGAAAACGGAAAACCGGAGCCGGACGTCTTTCTGCATGCCGCCAAGCGGCTCGGGGTCGAACCCAGGGACTGCCTGGTGATAGAGGACGCCGGAAACGGACTGCTGGCGGCCCGCCGCGCCGGTATGGCCTGCGCCGGATTTGACGGGTCAGAACTTCCCTCCGACATGACGCTGGCCCCCGTGGTCTTTTCGGATTACAGGAAAGTGAGAGCAGAGGACTTGCGCGAGTGGCACAGGGAGCAGATGCTTGACCAATAAAAGTACGTAGAGAACTGGAAAAAAGGATAGAAAAAGCCGCGGCACCGATTTGTGCCGCGGCTTTGTTGTTCCTCAGTAGCCGTCATAGTTGAAGGGGGCGGAGAAGACGCTCATGTCGATGTAGTCATAGAGCTTTTGCTCTTCGGGAGTCAGGGAGTCATAGTCGTAGTTTCCGCGGAGAAGAACGGTATGGTCGATGGGCTCCGTCCATACGCCGCAGTCTTTAAGGACACGGATCGTGTTTTTAAAGGTGGGATAAACAGGGCAGCTGTATGTGAGGTCCTCGTAATTCATCTGGCTGCCGTCGTCGCGATAGTAGTCGCCGTAGTAGAACCGGATACGGGCTGCCGGAACATTTTTTCTGGCAAAGGTATAGGAGTAGTCGGCGAGATCAGTCATGTAGGCTTTGCGGAAGGCCTCATACTGCGGTGCGGTCAGGGTATTCCCGATGGTATCTTTTCCGTTGTTGCATTCGATAATGAAGCTTTCCGGCATGCTGCGGATGTTCTTGTCATGATAAATGTTAAAGGATCCCTGCCGGTATTGGTCTGTGCCGATTACCTTGTTCATCATATCGGAGTCTATGGTGGAAGGAAGACAGACTTTACGCGAAATGGTTTTTCCGTTTTTCATATGATAGACAACGAGGCAGTCAAATTCCTCATAGGAACGCCAGGTAAGCGGCTCTCCGGACATGAACTGATCTGCCGCGGTATCGAAGTCGCCGTCTTCCCCGGTTCTTTGCTTCTGCAGGGTGAATTCCTGCCCGTAGGAGGCGATGGCGATGACATCCTCCACATTGTCCAGGTGCATGTATTTTTCACCGAATTCTTCCCCGGAGATCCGTGAACCGTCCTCTGTGATGAAATCATCGGGATTGTTCATGCAGATCAGGGCTGCATCAGACACTTTGCCGGCATCCGGCAGGAAACGGTCATAGCCTGCCAGGTCGAAGGCGAAGAAGGCAAAAAAGGCGAGAGCCAGCACGATCGCCGCAAGGATCTCCAGCGGCCTGTGGAAGAGGGCTCGGAAGTCATATTCATAGATGATCTGCATGATGCAGGCCGTGATGACTATGAACAGCAGCATCCAGATGACGGAGATGATGTAACCGCGGCTGCTCCGGATGGAGGCCACGAGGAGCCCTGTAAAGAGACCGACCTGCAGCGACATTGCGATGCGGACTACGGTTTTCACCGGATCGAAGACGACCGCGCTCCCTGCCCGCTCGTTTCTGCGCAGACGGCAGCAGATCCAGGAGAGGAGAAGGAAGAGGGCGGCCAGAGCCAGAAGACGGGGAACTGCCTCCCCGACACTGTGTTCCAGATAGTATTCGATGGGTGAGAACAGGCTGTTTTCCAGAGCCGGCGAGGGCCTGCTGCTCCAGGTGGCGAAATACTGGCTGCTGTAGCCCTGGATCAGAGCTCTGAACTCCATCTCAAAGATCAGCAGAACGATGAAGGCAAGGCAGGAGACGATGACGTTTCCCGTCAGCATTGTGCTGAGCACACCCAGCGCATAGACGGCCAGGAAAAAGGCGAATGTTTTAATTGCTTGCTGCAGGATTTCCACCAGGGCCGGTCGGGAGAGGGCGCCGAAACCGTTTGCTATGAGCAGGCCGATTTCCAGTGTGAGAATGCTGGAAACAAGGTAATACAGAATGCTTCCCGCACAGATGTCAAGAAAGCGCTGTCCGCGCGGGACAGGGAGACTCTCGAAGAAATCGACTTCGCGGCGTTTGTGCATCCATGAAAATCCCTCGATCGCAAGCATGGCTGCCAGGGGCAGCGTGAGAAGGATCCAGGAAAGATTGTCTTTTCCCAGAAAAGATTGGAGCGCACTCTGAAGTGATCTTGTTGTTTCGGAGGCGTTCAGATGGTTGATGGTCGCCCTTTCCAGTGTATCGTTCAGTACTGTCACAGTGCTTACAACGTTAAAGATCAGATGGCTGAGAAAGGTCAGCGCAATCGGCCATAGCCTCCGCCTGGCCAGCTCCCGCTGGCGCGTGAGAAAGCCGGCATTTTGATAAGTCCTTTTTTTATTTATTTTCATGGGTATATTTACCTCTCATCCCCCCGGTGCTCCTCAGCGCCGGAGTTTTTTCAAAATGATGAGTCAGAAACCGTCCGTTTGCGACCGGGATCAGTTGAGGATGAAGTTCCTGATGTCATATCCGATCACTTCCGTTTCACTGATGAAAATCTCCTCCAGTGTGAGCGGAAGCAGTTCGAAGAAGATCATGTTCCGGCTCTCGAAATGTGCCAGGATCTCCTCGCTGGATGCCCGGATGGTCAGAGTGTGGAGCCTGCCGCGGATGTCGTGGTTCAGGAGTTCCAGGCCGGACAGGGCGTCTTCGACGTCATCTTCGTCGTCAAAAACACACTGCACTTTCAAAAGGCCCAGCTTCATGGAGGCCAGATCCCGGGAGAGCAGGAGACCGCCTGCGTGGAGCAGGCCTACGTGGTCGCAGATGTCCTCCAGCTCGCGCAGGTTGTGGGACGAGATCACGGGCGTCAGGCCGCGTTCTTCCATATCGTTGGCGAAAATGCTCTTTACCGCCTGACGCATGACAGGATCCAGCCCGTCGAATGTCTCATCGCAGAGAAGGTACCGGGCGTTGGAGCAGAGTCCGCACAGCACGGCGAGCTGTTTTTTCATACCGCGGGAATAGTACTGGATCCGGCGCTTGGGAGCCAGTGAGAAATCACCCAGCAGTCTGGTAAATCTGTCGGAATCAAAAGCAGGATAGACAGTGCGGTAGAAGCTGCACATATCCTCTGCGCTTCCGTTCCGGAAAAAATAGGGGTCATCCGGGATGAAAAATATATTCTGGCGGACTTCCGGATTGTTGTACACCGGCTGTCCCGATACTTCGATGGTGCCGGTATCCTGACGCAGGATTCCGCTGATCATCCGCATGAGGGTGCTCTTGCCGGCGCCGTTGGTGCCGACCAGACCGAAGACCTGCCGATCCTCGATCTGAAGAGAGACCTCATTTACAGCGGTGATCTTCCCGAATCTTTTTGTAAGATTCCTGATTTCAATCATTTTCTGTATTCTCCTTCCATCCGCATTCTGCCAGCAGCTGCGAGGAATCAATGCCGATGTCTTCCGCTTCTTTCAATATGGCAGCCAGCCGCCCGGCTAGCTCCACACGCTTCTGCCTATGTAGCTCCGTTCCGCCGCGCACAAAGTTTCCGCGTCCCCGCACGGAGTAGAGAAAGCCCTGCCGCTCCAGCTCCGTATAGGCGCGCTGCACTGTGTTGGGGTTGGTGGAAAGCTCCATGGCAAGTTTGCGGACGGAAGGCATCTGCTCGTCCGGCGCCAGGACGCCCTTTAAGATCAGGACTTTATACCGTTCGGTGATCTGTTCATAGATCGGCCGGCTGTCCTGATAGTTGATCCAGGTCAAACCGCGCCTCCTTTCTGTATGTAACTCTGTAGTAACGGATATAACTCTGTACGACACTGCGCCAGCAGCCGGAGAAATAAGACCGGAAGATCCTGTGTTCGGATCTGACTGCCTGAATGCGAGATTCCTGAACAGTGTTTGTATTAACTGTACTAAGATTATTAACACAGTTGATTAAATCTGTCAATACCTGAATCTTTTTTTTATCGCATCGCGCAATACACTTGACATCAGATCGCGGGATACGCGCAAAAAAGGAAACCCGCTCCATCGCCCAATACCCGTGACTTCAGTCTGCAACGAAATGCAGTGGGTCGCAGGAGATGTTCTCGCAGGAGCTGTTCTGGAAGGAACTGTTCTGAGCAAGAATTCGTGACGCAGAATCCTTTACGTGGTATACTTCATAGAAGAAATGGTAGATACAGGCCACGGTTTACGTGGATAGCAGTTCTATTTGCATAGGAGGAAAAGATATGCTCAAGAATCCTGAACAGACAAAGAACAAGATCGTGCAGTGGATCCGTGATTATTTTGCGGAGAACGGACCGACCTGCAGTGCTGTCATCGGTATTTCCGGCGGCAAGGATTCCAGTGTGGCGGCTGCGCTGTGTGCCGAGGCACTCGGAAAAGACCGCGTCGTGGGAGTCCTGATGCCCCGCGGTGTGCAGCCGGACATCTCTGACAGCCAGCTGCTGGTGGATACGCTGCAGATCCCCTATGTAGTAGTCAATATCGGCGATGCGGCGGACGCCCTTGAGAAGACGCTGGAGAGCAACGAAAAGCTGCAGGAGATCTGCGGACGCACAGAGATGGCGCGTGAGGCCAAGATCAATATGCCTCCCCGTATCCGCATGACGACATTGTATGCGGTGGCCCAGAATCTGCCCAACGGCGGCCGTGTAGTCAACACCTGCAATGCTTCCGAGGACTATGTCGGCTATTCGACAAAGTACGGCGATGCGGCGGGCGATTTCAGCCCTATGTCCGAACTGCTGGTGCATGAGGTGCTGCAGATCGGTGATGTACTGGGACTGCCTGAGCAGCTGGTCAGAAAGACACCGTCGGACGGCCTGAGCGGAATGAGCGATGAGGACAAGCTCGGATTTACTTATAAGATGCTGGACAACTATGTCCTGACAGGAGAGTGTGAGGACGCGGGGAAGAAGGCAAGGATCGACCGCCTGCACAGGCTGAATCTGCACAAGCTCCGCCTCATGCCCAAATTCGAGATGGACGAAAGCGACCGCTGATAGACCGGAAAAAAGAATACCGAAGCGATCAAAGATCCGGAATCAATAAAGATCTGTAATCATCACGGATCCGGAACCATTAAAGATTTGTATTCATCACGGACCCGGAATCATCACAGATCAGGATCCATCATAATGATGAGAAAAAACGGTAAGCTACCATAAAAAAGTGACAGGAGAAGCTTTCTCCTGTCATTTTTACTTTTTTTTATAGGTGATAATTTCCTGGACGAAGCGGATTTCTTTTCTTCCGGTGCTCTATCCAGCTCTGTGGGTCCTGCCGGTGCGCTATCAGGCTCTGCGGGTCCTGACGGTGCTTCATCCGGCTCTGCCTGATTTGCCGGTTCTGCCTGCTCTGCCGGTTCTGCCTGTTCTGCCTGTCTTGCGGGGGCGGGCTGCTTTTTCTTTGTAGAGCTTGTAGTCGGCGACATCGATGAGGCGGTTGGGGGACATCCCCTCTATCCATTTGGCGTACCCGATGCTCAGGCACAGGGGATAGGGGGCGCCGGCGGCTTCATTCAGCGCCTGGAGTTTTTCGCGGATCGAGGTGCACAGTTCGATAACTTCTTTTTCGGAGAGTTCGGCGACAATGATGAATTCATCCCCGCCGTAGCGGGCGATATAGGGATGTCTGCGGCAGGCGGTGCAGGCCTGTTTCAGAGCGGCAGCCACCCGGATCAGGGCTTCGTCTCCCTCCAGATGACCGTAGTTGTCGTTGATCTGCTTGAAATGATCCACATCCATCATCAGCAGAAAGAGATCATCTGTATGCGTATGCAGCTTGTTGGAGAGATATCTGTTGAGGTTCTGGCGGTTGTTGACCTGGGTCAGCTTATCGATCATGATCTGCCGGTTGGAGGAGCCTATATACAGGCAGAGGAACTCGACCGTGATACAGACACAGAAGACAGGCATATGTTCATTGGCGAAACTCAGAAGCCAGGCAATGATCAGGCACAGAGGGAAGCTTGTCAGCTGCCAGCGCTGCCGGATCACTACAGGATCGGTTTCCCCCCTGGTGGCACGCAGGATCCGTATATCCGCCATTATGGTGCACATCACAAGGAAGAGGACCAGCAGATGAAAGTGGGGACCGCGGGTGTAGATGTGGTCATCACTGATGGTAAACAGCAGATGCGTGCGGTAGTTGGAGAGAACCAGAAGGATGGGCAGAATCAGGGGAAGGAGCAGCAGAAGCGGCTTTTTTCCCGGCTGGAAGGAGTTATATCCCAGTTCCGCATCAGTATATACGCACCAAAGGTACACGCCTGTGCACAGCAAGATAAAGGCCAGGGATTTGAGTATCCATGGGATGCGAAGATCAGGTGAGTTGCGCAGCAGGAATCCGTTTATCACGGTAAAGAAGTAGTTGGAGACAAAAAAACTTGCAAAGCAGGACAGGACAAGTTTGAACCACCTTTCGGACGCGGAGTTGCCGTTCGAATGAATGGTCCAGTATAATACCAGATCGATGATGACGATGCAGAACAAATAGATTTCTGCGTACAGAGTGACTTCCATGATAATTCCTGTCTGTTAAGTGTGCCGGTCCGCTGAAAGAATTATATGCAAACAATTGATTATGTATATTGATTATGTAAATAAAGGATAATTATTATAAAGAATTTTCGTAAAGGTTATATTATAAAGACTATAATTATTATACGAACCCGGGTATAAAAAATGCGTCAATAAACAGAGCGCAGACGGTATATGCCCTAAATTATTTGCGCCGCGCTGAAAAAATAGTACTAAATTCTGTGCATTTTGGGAAATATGGTGTGAGTTGCCAATCATTTGTAGTGAATTCGATGACGAAGCGCTTTAAATGTGCTATAATGCAATGACGAGTGAACACCAGCAGGTAAAATTATGCGGGAGACAGCAGTAAAAATGCCTTCAGCGGACGTTTTTATGGCCTGCAAGGGCATTCGCATTTTTGTTATGCATTTTTACAATGCTTTTTTGCTATGTTTTGACGTTTTTTTAGACAGAACCTGTTTTATACTACTAAACGCTATATGCGGGATTTTGCTGGTTTTACAACGAGCGCAGAAAGGACGTGTGCATGGGCACAGAGAATACAACCAAAAAGGCATCGTCCGGAGGCCTTTTCGGCGGCGGAAAGAAATCTTCCAGGGGAAGAGCAGACAGCGGACGTGAAATGGATAATGATATCAAGAAGCTGACACGAACCGAGCTTCTCGAACTCCTGATCGACGAGACCAAGGAAGCAGACAGGCTTCGTGCCGAGAATGAGCGCCTCAGCAGCGAACTGCAGAAATGTCATGAGGATCTTGATCGTGTGGCTTCTTTTGAGGCTGTTATTGCCCGTCTTCAGGCAATTGTTAACGGAAGATGATTATGAGAGATTGATTTGCTGAGCACGCGGCCGTGCAGGATAGTGCGTTTTTTAATGAAGTATCCCGGGAAACAGATACATGGCATGCAGGGAAGGTTAAGACCGGGGCAGCAGAGTCATAGCAGTTAATAACGAGGATTTTTAAATGAGTTCAGCAGATAAAGATGCAAAGAAAAAGAGTGCAGTGACACGTCCTCCTCTTAAAGAGCTCGAGGGCGAACTGAAGCGGGAGCGTTATAAGACACGTTATCGCAGAGTGCTCAGAAGTACAGTCTTTACACTGATTACAGTCGCAGCGGTTGCAATTCTGGTCGCAACATTGTGGATGCCGGTCCTTCAGATTTACGGCGCATCCATGACACCTACCCTGACGGACGGAGATATCGTGATTTCGCGTAAGGTCAGAAACCTGAAGCAGGGCGATATTGTTGCTTTCTATTACAATAACCGTATCCTGGTCAAGCGCTATATCGCAAGTGCCGGCGACTGGGTCGACATAGATGAAGACGGAAATGTGTACGTCAACAATGAGCTCCTCGATGAGCCCTATGTATATGAGAAAGCCCTGGGCGAGTGCAATATCGAACTGCCCTACCAGGTGCCGGAGAACCGTATTTTTGTTCTGGGAGATCACCGCAGTGTCTCAATTGACTCACGAAGTACATCGGTCGGGTGTGTGGCGGAGGATCAGATCGTAGGAGAACTTGTCTTCTGCGTCTGGCCGTTCAAGAACCTGGGATTAATACATTAAGCAGAGCAGCTGCCATACACTGCAGGAAGAGCAGTGTATGGCATTTTTTTGTCAGAAAACAGAAGTGACGGACAAATTTCCGGACAGGGGTATGGACAAATGCGCATTTTTCTGTTTCTGTAATTTGAGATTTGTGTTATAATTGCGGTTGCGCGTAAAATATGGATCAAAAGCGGGCAAAACAGCTGCAAATGCCGGGCTTGTTCCGGTGTGGTAAGCTGAGGAAGATGAATCCGGTTTCTGCCGCGGTATGCAGGCGGCCCGTGTGCAGGTCTGCGGCCAGGAGGAATCGTAAATAAGAAGCAGTGTAAGAGAACGAATTGAAGCGGAGGATGAGGCAGGAATGTCCAACACAGTCAAAATCAAGAACAAAAAGAAAAAAAATGAGCTGAAGATCAACTATAAGCTTTGGGCGATCGTTTTCGGTGTTTTCGTCGCTCTGATCGTAGCGGGTTCGGTATGGGCCTCTTTCCACTGGGGCGTCGGAATCGGATCGGTCGGCGGTGATAAGATCGCTCCCGAGGATGCAGCCGCAGCTGCAACAGATATTGCAGCTAATGCAGGCACTGATGTCATTATGTACACCCCCGAAGACCTTGAAAAGATGGGTCTCTCCCTCGATGGTGAGGCAGAAACTGAGGAGCAGACCGAAGGTGAAGCAGCTCCTGCTGCGGAAGAAGCGGCAGAGAACGCAGGCGCAGAGGACGCAGCCGCGGACGGCGCCAAGGAGTAACAGCCGCAGAACGTGCCGGGGAGTAATAGCCCCAGACGGCGCCAGGGAGTAATAGCCGCGGACGGCGTCAGGGAGTAATCCTACCCTGCATTGAGCTTTGCAGATACTCCACCGAATAAATAGGAAGAAGTGAGAAAACAGTGGGTAACCTGCACCGGGGTGCAGTGATCCCGCTGTTTTTTATTCTTCATCGCACAATAACCGTGACTTCAGAGAACCGTCATGGGACAGGTGCGCAAGGAAAGCCGCTTTATCGTTGGTGCATTCTCGCGATGGAGGATAAAACCTCCGACACACATGAGGCGCGGCGGATGTACTCCGCGTGCCTGTGAGGCTTCACAGATGGAATCAGGAGTTTTTATGAAAAACAGACTTAAGGTCAGACTTGGAGACATACTTAAGGAACTTAAAGAACTTAAGGAAAAGAAGAGAAGCGTGCAGGCCTTCCTGATTGCAGCAGTCCTTGTATTGACCCTGGTGGGGGAGTGCGGCGCAGTTACGGTTGAGGCCGGGGAAGAAGGAACGGTCGTCTACGGAGATGAACGCGCCGATGTCTACCTGCCCCTGCTGGAGGGAAAGCGCGTCGCCCTTTTTTCAAATCAGTCAGGCATCGTGGGAAACCGTGTAATCTCCCCTTCATCAGAAGGCGGAAGCGGCGGGGATTCCTCAGACCGGTCCTCTTCCGCAGGGAGGCGGAAGGCCGGCGGGGAAGAAGGCAGCGCCGGTGCAGCAAAAGGCGGCACGGATGCGGAAGCCG
>DGRU01000207.1:0-13798 GCA_002390025.1 Lachnospiraceae bacterium UBA4380 | reverse complement strand
GCCGATTCACGTCAGGAGGAGGGGCTTGTGCCCTTCGGGATGAATGCGGACGGCAGCGCTATGGAGTATGGAGAGCATATTCTGGATGCCCTGGTCCGGCAGGGGGTCGATGTGACGGTGGCTTTTTCTCCGGAACATGGTTTCCGCGGCACAGAGGATGCCGGCGCGGCTGTTAACAGCTATGTGGATGAAAAGACGGGTGTCCCGGTCGTCTCCCTTTACAGCAGCGGCTCCGGCTATCCTTCCGATGGGGACCTTGACCGTTTCGATACACTTGTCATCGATATCCAGGATGTGGGGCTTCGTTTTTACACCTATTATATTTCCATGTATTACCTCATGGATGCCTGTGCAGAGGCCGGCAAGAAAGTGGTGATCCTGGACCGCCCCAACCCCAATGGATTCTACGTGGACGGGCCCCTTCTGCAGGACGGCTTTTATTCCGGCGTCGGCATGCTGCCGATCCCGGTCGTGCACGGAATGACCCTGGGCGAGCTGGCGCAGATGATCAACGGCGAGGGCTGGCTCCCCGCCGGAAAGGACGCCTGTAGTCTGACCGTGGTGCCCTGTGAAAATTACAGGCATGACACGCTGACCGCCCTTGTGACCCGGCCCTCTCCCAACCTCAAGGACATGCGGGCAATCTATCTCTATCCATCCACCTGCCTGTTTGAAAACACGGCCTGTTCTGTCGGCCGCGGGACCACGCATCCCTTTGAGAGCTTCGGCAGTCCCTGGCTGCAGGGCGCGGAGGGATACGATTTCACCTTTACGCCTGAAGACATGGAGGGGGCACATTCGCCGGTCTTCGAGGGACAGACCTGTTACGGAAAAGACCTGAGAGAAATCCCTCTTGCGCAGATTCTGAAGGAGCATCTCAACCTGGAATACGTGGTTGACGCCTTCAAGGTCATGCAGACGCAGAACCCGGGAATCTCCTTTTTCGGAAACCCTGATGGAAACGGGAATTACTGGATCGATTATCTGTGCGGCACAGACCGGGTTCGCCGCATGATCGAGGAGGGCAGGAGTCCGGAGGAAATCCGCGCTTCCTGGCAGGAGGACGTGGAGAACTTCAAGGCGCAGCGGAAGCCCTATCTGCTGTACGAAGATTAAGCTTTCTGCTTTCTGTTAAAGAAGCCGGTCTGCAGTATTGGGATTTTGATTGTTCATTTGCCATGCCGTCAGGAACGGACAGACTGCGCCTGTATGCCGGGCAGCAGGTGTTTTTTGCGGTAATGCCGGTAGAGCAGCCAGGAGAGGAAGGCCACGAGGACGTCGCTCACAAGCTGGGACCAGGCCAGTCCATATTGGCCGAAGAGCCTGCCCAGGATAAAGAGCATGGGGATGTTGATCATGAGCCAGCGCATGATGACCAGGAAGAGGGCCATGCTCCCCTGCCCCAGGGCCTGGAAAAAGTAGACGTAGATGAAGCTCAGGAACATCATGATGGTTGCCAGGACCCGGATGCGCAGGAAATCGGTGCCCAGGGCCACGGTGGCGGGATCGTTGATGAAGATCCGGATCAGGAAGGGCGCAAAGAGCTCATAGAGGACGATGCTGCCGATACTGATCGCGATGCCTGTGGCACGGGCGGCCTTCAATACAGACTGCATGCGCCGGTAGTTTTTGGCGGAGTAGTTGTAGGCGGCCATGGGCACCATGCCCAGGCAGAGTCCGATGCCGACATTGAGGGGCAGGCGCTCCGCTTTGAGGACAATGCCGATGGCGGCCAGCGCGATGTCGCTGTGGGCGGCCATCAGGCGGTCCAGGACGATGTAGTCCAGGTCGAAGAGGAAGGGCCCCATGGCGGCCGGGATGCCGACGCCGAAAAAGGATGCCAGGAGAGCGGCGCCCGGCAGTCCGTCCCTGAGGGAAAAATGCAGGATGGGATTGTGCAGGCGCAGGATGGTGATTACGAAATAGGTGCAGGTGAAGGTGTTGGTCAGGGCGGTGGCCAGACCGGCGCCCAGGATCTCATGGCCGGGCGGCAGCAGCACGAACATGAAGATGGGATCCAGGATGATATTGATGATGCCGCCCATGGAGATGGCAAAGCCAGCCTGTTTGGAACAGCCCACATTACGCAGCAGATTGCCCATGGTCATGGCCGTGATGGTGGGTGTCCCTCCGAGTACGATGACACAGGTGCAGTACTGCCTGGCAAACTCATAGGTCTGACTGCTGGCACCCAGAAGGGTCAGCAGAGGGTGCATGAAGACTGCGGTCAAGACCGCAAAAAACAGACCCATAAAGGCGGAAAACCAGATGCTGAAGGAGGCGATGCGGCGGGCGCTGCGGGGATTCCGCGCACCCATCAGCCTGGCGATCAGGGTCCCGCCGCCGGTCCCGGCAATATTTGCGACCGCTATGCAGACATTGAAGATAGGCAGGATCAGGGCTGCTCCGGCCACCATGTAGGGGTTGTTGGTGCGCCCTATATAAAAGGTGTCCGCCATGTTGTAGATCAGGACGATCATCTGTGAGATCACAGTGGGCACGGCCATGGTCGCAAGCGCTTTGGAAACCGGCATCTCCTCAAAGAGATAACGGTTTTTTTCTTCCGCCTGCTGCATTTTGTCCTGCTGGGGATCCGCGGTCTTATTATTTGAGAATGTGTTTTTGTTGGTCATTTCTTTATCCACTGTTTTCATCCGCTGTTTTCGGGACTGATATCTACTATTGTAACACAGGGTGGTCGGCATATGGGGACGGGCCTTTTGTTTCTGTCCCCTTGTGCCCCCGAAACAAAAGGCCCGAAACAAAAGGACCGTCCCCAAAAACAAAGGATTGCCTTGTATGCATTTCTTCTTTATAATAGATAAATGGCTTTCCAGCCCCCGTTTTCAGATCTGTTCCCGCACAGCGCGTAAGACAGAAGACAGAGCGGTGATCAGGCTGTCGTACTGAAACGGACAAACCGGGAATAATAATCACAATACCTGCGCACGGGCGTGCCCGGGTATGATTGGAAGAAAGAAAAATAAGGTTTATTCGAATGATTGGAAGAAATAAGAATATGCAGGATTCCGGGCGGATCCGGTTCTTCGACCCTTTCGGGGGCGGGAACGGAAGCGGCCAGGGAAATAATTCCGGAAACCGCAGAAACGGCGGCAACGGAAACGGAGGAAACAACGGTAACGGAAATAACGGCGACGGCAATGGCAGCGGAAACGGTCAGCCCCGCCAGAATCTCTTTCTGGTGCTGCTGATCACTGTCGTTCTGTTTGCGGCCTTCAGCTATTTCATGCGGGACAACAGTGAGTCGCGCAAGATTTCCTATAATGACTTTATCAAATATATTCAGCAGGAGAAGGTCACAGAGGTCGATATGAAGTCGGATCGCCTGGAGATCCATCTCAAGGATTCGGATGCTGTGCTCTACACAGGCATGGCCGAGTCCGAGGATGCGCTCACCAAGAGGCTGATGGATGCCAAGATCACCTTCAATCCCTACGTGCCCGACAGCTCCGGCATGGTCGTATCCTTCCTGCTCTCCTACGTGCTTCCCATCCTTCTGATGTGGGGGCTTCTCAGTGTGCTCTTCCGCCGCATGGGCGGAGGCCGGGGCGGCATCATGGGCGTCGGCAAAAGCACGGCAAAAGAATATGTGCAGAAGGAGACAGGCGTCACCTTCAAGGATGTGGCAGGTGAGGACGAGGCCAAGGAATCCCTGGTGGAAGTCGTAGATTTCCTGCACAATCCCGGCCGCTATGTCAAGATCGGCGCCAAGCTTCCCAAGGGAGCCCTGCTCGTGGGCCCTCCCGGAACCGGAAAGACCCTGCTGGCCAAAGCCGTGGCCGGAGAGGCACATGTGCCCTTTTTCTCCCTGACGGGCTCGGATTTCATCGAGCTCTATGTCGGTGTGGGCGCGTCCCGCGTGCGCGACCTGTTCAAAGAAGCCAACAAAAATGCGCCCTGCATTATTTTCATCGATGAGATCGACGCCATCGGCCGCAGCCGCGATTCCCGCTACGGCGGAGGCAACGAGGAGCGCGAGCAGACCCTCAACCAGCTCCTCTCCGAGATGGACGGTTTCGAGGCCTCCAAGGGTATCCTGATCATCGGCGCGACCAACCGCCCCGAGATCCTTGACAAGGCCCTGCTGCGCCCCGGCCGTTTTGACCGCCGCATCATCGTCGACCGCCCCGATCTCAAGGGACGTGTCGCCATCCTCAAGGTCCACGCCAAAGATGTCAAAATGGATGAGACGGTGGATCTGGAAGAGATCGCCCTGGCCACCAGCGGCGCCGTGGGCTCCGACCTGGCCAACATGATCAACGAGGCGGCCATCAACGCCGTCAAGGATCACCGCCAGTATGTCTGCCAGAAGGACCTCTTTGAGGCCGTCGAGCAGGTCCTGGTCGGCAAGGAGAAAAAAGACCGCATCATGAGCAAGGAAGAGCGCCGGATCGTGTCCTATCACGAAGTCGGACACGCTCTGATCAGCGCTGTGCAGAAAAATTCCGAGCCCGTGCAGAAGATCACCATAGTGCCCCGCACCATGGGCGCACTCGGCTATGTCATGCAGGTCCCCGAGGAGGAGAAATACCTCAACAGCAAGGCTGAGCTCGAGGCCATCATCATCGGCCTTCTGGGCGGCCGCGCCGCAGAGGAACTCAAGTTTGAAAGTGTCACCACCGGTGCTTCCAACGATATCGAGCGCGCAACTGCCCTCGCCCGCAACATGGTCACCCAGTACGGCATGAGCGAGCGCTTCGGCCTGATGGGGCTTGCCACTGTCGAGAGCCAGTATCTGGAGGGCCGCGCCGTCCTCAACTGCAGCGATGTCACCGCGGCGGCTGTGGACGAGGAGGTCCGCAAGATCCTTGAGACCAGTTATCAGGAGGCAAAGCGCATCCTCTCCGAAAATATGGATGCCATGGATGTCATCGCCGATTTCCTGATCAAGCAGGAGACCATCACCGGCAAGGAATTCATGAAGATGTTCAACGATGTCCGCGCCCAGAGAGACGGCGGCCAGACCGGGGCGGCAGAAGAGCAGCCGGCTTCCGAAGAGGACGCTGCTCCTGCACCTGAGGTGCAGAAGATCCTTCCGGAAGAAGCGACTTTCGACACAAAGGAAATCCCCGTGGCAGAGATTGCTTCCGCCATAGAGGAGAGGTCCGCGGCAGAGGATGTCCCTGCAGCCGAGGAGATTCCCGCGGCAGAGATCGTTTCTGCTATAGAGAAAAATCCTGTGGAGGGAAATATTCCGGCAGCAGAGAATGCTTCCGAGGCAGAGGATCTTCCTGCAGCAGATGAAGTGCGCCCGGAAAATGAGCCCGCTTCTGTGAGCAGCTCGCCCAAGGGTCGTTTTTCCCAGGTTTCCCTGGACGATCTTTTTGGAGAATAATGAAAGATTTTTCCGAAGAACTGAAAAAACTGCCGGCTCAGCCCGGCGTCTATATCATGCACGATGAGCAGGATGCGATTATTTATGTGGGCAAGGCTGTCAACCTCCACAATCGTGTCCGCTCTTATTTTCGCAAAATAGTCGGCCGAGGTCCCCAGATCGACCGCATGGTCAAACAGATCAACCGCTTTGAGTATATTGTGACCGATTCGGAGCTCGAGGCGCTGATCCTGGAGAACAACCTGATCAAGGAGCACCGGCCCAAGTACAACACCCTGCTCAAGGATGACAAGACCTATCCCTATATCAAGGTCACCGTGGGAGAGGACTATCCCCGCATCCTGTTCTCCCGCCGCATGAAAAAGGACAAGGCCAGATATTTCGGGCCTTTTTCCAGTGCCCAGGCTGTGCGGAGCACAATTGAGCTCATCAACCGCATGTACGGCCTGCGGGACTGCAATCGTGTCCTGCCCAGAGACATCGGGAAGGAGCGGCCCTGCCTGAATTTTCATATGAACCGTTGCTGCGGACCCTGTACCGGGAATATCTCCGCGGAGGACTACCGCAGTCGGATCGACATGGCGGTCGAATTTCTGTCCGGCAACTACAAGCCGGTACTCCGCGACCTGACGGAAAAAATGGAGAAGGCCTCGGAGGAGATGCGCTTCGAGGAGGCAATCCGCTGGCGCGATCTGCTCCAGAGCGTGCAGCAGGTGGCGCAGAAACAGAAAATGTCCGACGGCGTCGGCGAAAACCGGGATGTTCTGGGTGTTGCCGTCGAACACGAAAACGCGGACGCGGACGGTGTCATACAGGTCTTTTTTGTCCGGGACGGCAAGCTCATGGGCCGCGAGCATCACTATATGGTGCACGTCGGCGGCCAGTCGGAGGGCTCGATCCTCTCGGAATTTATCAAGCAGTTTTATGCCGCGACGCCTTTTGTCCCCAAGGAGATCTATCTTCCCGTGGAGCCGGATGACCATCAGCTTCTGGAGGACTGGCTCAGTGCCCGCCGCGGCAGCAAAGTGACCATTTTTGTCCCCAAAAAGGGCAGGAAGGAAAAGCTGGTCGAACTCGCGGTCCAGAACGCCTCCATTGTTCTGCAGAGAGACCGGGAGCGCTTCCGCCGCGAGGAAGGACGCACCATCGGCGCCTCCAAGGAGATCGCGGATCTGCTGGGACTTGCATCTGTGCGGCGCATGGAAGCCTACGATATTTCAGATATCAGCGGCTTTGCCAATGTCGGATCCATGGTGGTCTACGAAAACGGAAAGCCCAAGCGCAGTGACTACCGCAAGTTCCGCATCAAGTCGGTGGCCGGCCCCAATGATTACGCCTGCATGCGCGAAGTCCTGACCCGGCGCTTCCGCCACGGAATCGAGGAGCAGCAGGAGATCAGGGAGAAAAACCTGGATGCCGAACTGGGCAGCTTTACCCGCTTTCCCGACCTGATCATGATGGACGGCGGCAGGGGACAGGTCAACATCGCGACCTCGGTCCTGGAGGAGCTGGGCCTGGACATTCCCGTCTGCGGCATGGTCAAGGACGACAATCACCGCACCCGGGGACTGTATTACAAAAATGAGGAACTCCCCATCGACACCTCCGGGGAGGGATTCAAGCTCATTACAAGGATCCAGGACGAAGCCCACCGCTTCGCCATCGAATACCACCGGTCCCTGCGCGGCAAGGCCCAGGTCACCTCACGCCTGGATGCCATTCCCGGTGTGGGACCTGCCCGCAAAAAGGCCCTGATGCGCACTTTCCGCTCCATTGAGGACATCATCGCAGCCACACCCGAAGAGCTGGCCGCGATTCCCGAAATACCCGCCCGTCAGGCGCAGGAGATCTGGGATTTCCTGCACCCCCAGGAGAAGGCTGACAGCCTTCGCGTCGAAGAGCAGAATCCTGCACAGGAAGAGTAGAACTCTGCGCAGGAAGGGCAGAACTCTGCACAGGAAGAACAGCCTCTGCGGCGAAGAGCAGAGTCCTGCACAGAAAGAGTAGAACTCTGCACAGGAATAGCAGAACCCTGCCCGGCAAGGGCAGGAAAGGCAGGCGGAGCAGGGATAGAGCCCCGAAAAACAGAGAGAGGCTGACAACAATGAGAATGACCATAGATGCCGAACCCCGCGGGCTGGTGCTCCGGGATTTTGAGGCACATGCAGCCTCCGGCCGCGCCCAGATCGAGGAGATGCGGCAGGGGACGGCGACTTACAAGGGAGTGCCGATCAAATTCGGATATCTGCCCAAATATTTTTCCCAAGAGGGCTTTGTCAGGCTGAAAGAGGACCTGGAGCATGCCTGGAGAATCCTTGTCCGCGTGATCGAAGAGTATCTGGACAAGGCCGACTACCGCGCCCTGTTCGGCTTTCCGCGGGAACTCGAGGAGATGATCCTGCATCGGCCCGCCTACAGCACTCTGCTGCCGGTGTGCAGGCTGGATATTTTTCTCAATGAGGAGACGGGAGAATTCAAATTCTGTGAATTCAACGCGGACGGCAGCAGCGCCATGAACGAAAACGCCGAGCTCTACCGCACTTACCGCAATACTCTCCTTTACCGGCAGATGAATGAGCGGTATGAACAGCACATGTTCGAACTGTTTGACTCCTGGGCCGAGACTTTCCTGCGCATCTATGCGGAGGGGCAGAAAACGGCGGGCCAGGAGCCGGACAAGGCCGGCCTTCCTGCTGTCGCCATTGTGGATTTTCTGGAAAAAGGTTCCTCCGCGGCCGAGTTTACGGCCTTCCGGGAGGCCTTTGAGCGCGCCGGCTGCCGGGCCTTTGTGGCGGAGATCAGGGATATGCGCTATGAAAACGGCAGGCTTGTGACGGGGGACGGCCATGCGGTCGACGCTGTCTACCGCCGCGCGGTGACCAGCGATATCCTGGCCCACAGAGAAGAGGTACGGCCCTTCCTGCAGGCTGTCCGGGACCGCAGTGTCTGCCTGATCGGCGATTTCTGCACACAGGTCGTGCATGACAAGGTGCTCTTCCGCATCCTTCACGATCCCCGCACTGCCTCCTTCCTGCCGGAGGAGGACAATGCCTTTATAGCGGCTCATGTTCCCTTCACGGCGATCCTGACCAAAGAGATCGCAGAGCGGGAGGATGTACGCAATAACAGGGAGAAATGGATCATCAAGCCCCGTGATTCCTACGGAGCCCACGGCATTTATCCGGGGCGGCTTTTAAGTGAAGAGGAATGGAAGGACCGCCTTGATGCGCACGCGGACACAGACTATATCCTGCAGGAATTTGTGACGCCCTACAGGACGGAAAATATTTATTTCGGCCCACAGAAGCCGCAGAAAGCCGCCGGAGCAGGAAAAGAAAAAGCAGAAGATAAAGCAAAAGAAAATGTAATAGAAAAAGCCAAAGACGCTCCCGGGCAGTCAGAGGCGGAACAGTTGCCGCAGTGGCAGTCCTTCAGCAATATGACAGGTGTCTATCTCTACGGCGGACAGGTGGCGGGGATCTATTCCCGTGCCTCCGTGACACCCATTATTTCCGTAGAGGGAGATGAGCACGAGATGACCAGTATCGTGCTCACCGGAAGATAAAGCAGCATCAACAAAAACGCCGGCCGCAGGACCCGCGGGCGAGTCTTGGATGGATGTCTTTATGTCCGCATTTGCGCCGCCGGAGCGGCGGACAGCAGTCAGAGATCAGGGAATGGAGGTATGAACGCAGATATGTCTTACGTGAATATTGATGAAATCGTCGAAAAAATGAATCTGGAAAACCTCGCGCCCGAAATCTCCACAGAGGGCATCAAGGTGCGCCAGACGGAAGTCAACCGCCCCGCATTGGAGCTGACGGGATATTTTGATCATTTCGCGGCCGGAAGAATCCAGCTGATCGGTCTGGTCGAGCACTCCTATATCGAGCAGATGGATGAGGAGTCCGAGAGGGCTGCTTTTGAAAAGCTCTTCTCTCTGGATGTTCCCATGGTGATCTTCACCCGCGGGATGTATCCCGATGACATCATCCTGGAAATCGGACGCAAGCACGGCATGCCCATGTATCTCACCACACAGGCGACCAGCCCCTTTATGGCGGAGATCCTGCGCTGGCTCAATGTTCGCCTGGCGCCCTGTATCTCCATCCACGGTGTTCTGGTGGATGTCTACGGAATCGGCGTCCTGCTGACCGGAGACAGCGGCATCGGCAAATCCGAGGCGGCCCTGGAGCTGATCAAGCGCGGCCACCGCCTGGTTTCGGACGATGTGGTCGAGATCCGCAAGGTCAGCGAGGTGACCCTCATCGGAATCGCGCCCCCCATCACCAAGCATTTTATCGAACTGCGCGGCATCGGTATCATCGATGTCAAGACCCTGTTCGGTGTCTCCAGTGTCCGCGACAGCCAGAGTATTGATATGGAGATCCATCTGGAAGAGTGGGACAAGAACCGGGAGTACGACCGGCTCGGAATGGAGGACAATTATACGGAATATCTGGGCAACAAGGTGGTCTGCTACCGTGTTCCGGTCCGGCCGGGCAGAAATGTTGCTATCATCTGTGAGGCTGCGGCGGCCAATCACCGCCAGAAACTCATGGGCTATAATGCCGCGCATGAGCTGTACAAGAGGGTGCAGGAGAATCTCAGGCGCAAGAGCAGAGAGAAAGACAATGAAGACGACTGATCTGCCGCTCAAGCAAGGGCAGACCTGTATATATGCCGCACAGATGCCGTCCCTGCAGGTGTGCAGAGACAGCATTGGCGGCGGGATGGAGGAAACGTGATTCACACAGCACTTCAGGAGGAAATGGGAAGAATTCTGCCTTCAGAGCAGATCAGATATAATGAACCGATGGACAGGCACTGCTCGTTCCGCACCGGAGGCCCCGCGGATGCGCTGGTCCTGGTCAGGACGGAAGAGGAGATGGCGTCCATCCTGAAGCTGCTCAGAGACAGCGGAGAACCGTATTTTCTTCTGGGACGGGGGACCAATCTCCTGATCGGAGACGGCGGTTACCGCGGTGTGATCGTGACGGCGGCGACGGCGCCTTCGGCAGAGAAAGTGCAGACAGCTGCTGTTTGCGGCGAAGATCTGTCCGGGGCCTTTCCGTTGGACGGGATCTGTGTGGACGGAAACCGGATCACGGCGGGAGCGGGAGCTACTCTGAAAGCCGCTGCAATGGCGGCCATGGAGCATGGGCTGACCGGCCTTGAATTTGCTGCGGGCATTCCCGGCACGGTGGGCGGAGGCCTCGTGATGAATGCGGGTGCCTACGGCGGAGAGATGAGGCTGACTGTGCGCACAGTGCGCCTGCTCATGCCGGACGGAAGTGTGCAGGAGTATGCGGCGGATCAGATGGAGTTCGGATACAGGACCAGCCTTCTCCGCCGCATCGAGGCGGCGGCCCTCCGCGCGCAGTTTGAGCTGACCCCCGGAGATCCGGACAGGATCCGCGCCAGAGTCCTGGAGCTGGCCGAACAGCGCCGTTCCAAACAGCCGCTGGAATTTCCCAGTGCGGGCAGCACGTTCAAGCGCCCCGAGGGATATTTTGCCGGCAAGCTGATCATGGATGCAGGCCTGGCCGGTTACAGTGTGGGTGGAGCACAGGTGTCCGAAAAACACTGCGGCTTTGTCATCAACCGCGGCGGGGCGACGTCTGCCCAGATCAGGACTCTGATCAGCGATGTCCAGAAAAAGGTTTTTGAGGACTCCGGCGTCAGGCTGGAAAGGGAAGTGATCTTCCTGGGAGACTTCTGAAAAAGACAGTAGGAGACTTCTGAGAAAGACGGATGGAGGTGGAAGTATGCGCTTTGTCGTAGTGACCGGAATGAGCGGCGGCGGAAAGGCGACGGCCATCAAGATTCTCGAGGATGGCGGATATTACTGTGTCGACAACCTGCCGGTCCGCCTGATCGACAAATTCATGGAGCTGGTCTTTATGCCCGGCAGCAACGTGGACAAGGTGGTCCTGGGGCTGGATGTGCGTGCGGACCGCCCCTTTGTCTATGTGGAGGAGGTGCTGGCGGCGCTCCGCCAGAGAGGATATGACTACGAGATCCTCTTCATGGATGCCAGTGACGACACCCTGATCAAGCGCTACAAGGAGACCCGCCGCGCTCATCCCTGCGAGCCGCAGGGGCGTGTGGAGGACGGCATCCGCAAGGAGCGCGAGATCCTCAGACAGATCAAATCCAAGGCGGACTATGTCTTTGACACATCCAGCCTGCTGGTGCGGGAACTGCGGGAGGAACTGATCCGCGTCTTCGTCGACAACGAGAAGTACAACTCCCTGATCGTCTCGGTCATGTCCTTCGGTTTTAAAAACGGCATTCCCCACGATGCGGACCTGGTCTTTGATGTCCGCTTCCTGCCCAATCCCTATTATATTGATGAACTCAAGGAGCTGACAGGCAACGACAAGCCCGTTTCGGACTATGTGCTCTCTTTTCCCCAGACGACACAGTTCCGGAAGATGCTGGGAGATATGATTCGTTACCTGATCCCTTACTATGTCGAGGAGGGAAAGAACCAGCTGGTGATCGCCATCGGATGTACGGGCGGTCAGCACCGCAGCGTGACAATGGCAAACTGCCTCTACGATGATCTGAGGGGCGGCGGGGATTATGCCCTCAAGATCTATCATCGCGATGCGAAGAAAAAAACACGGGACAGTGAAGAGAAATAAAGGGAGGTCGCAGCCGATCATATGTCTTTTTCCGGCAATCTGCGGGCGGAAGCCGCCCGGACCATCCCTTCCGCCAAGCGGGACAGGGATACTGCCATCGCGGCACTGATCGCAAATATCGTCAGCTTCCCTGAGACAGAAGACGGCGTGGTCAGGATGCATTTTTCTGCGGGAAATCTTTTAGCAGTAAGAAAATGCTTTACTTTAATTCAGAAAAACGTTAATATTAGACCTGATTTACCATCGCCCTGGAAAAATGCGGACAAAATGCCCGCAGACCTTCAGGACACAGACACCGGTACATCGGAAAACAGCACAAAAAACCGAAAAGCAGCACTTCCGGACCCTGTTCTGGAGGCTTCCGGGCAGATGCTTGATCTGCTGAAGAGACTCCATTTCCTGAAGGGTGACGGCACGCTGCGCACACAGGACGGAACGCTGGATCCGGAGCTGGTCGGCGGGAGCAGGAGCAGATCTTATCTTCGGGAGATGTTTTTGTGTACAGGGTTTATGAACGATCCCGTGCAGAGATATCATCTGGAGTACAGATGCTTCTCGGAACCCCAGGCACAGCAGCTTCGGCAAGTGCTGGCCGGACACGGAATCCATGCCGGGATGACAATCCGCAAGAAATATTTTGTCGTCTACATCAAGGATTCCGAGGACATTGTCACACTGCTGCACCTGATGGACGCCTCTGTCAGCCTGATGGCCACAGAGAATGCGCGTATCCTCAAGGAGGTGCGGAATTCAGTCAATCGTCGCGTCAACTGCGAGACTGCCAATATCGGCAAGACCGTCGAATCTGCAGGCAGGCAGCTGGAGGAGATCCGCTTTCTCGAAGAGAGCGGGACCCTGCAGACCCTTCCGGCATTGCTTCGGGAAGCGGCGGCACTGCGGACCCGGCATCCCGGTGCTTCCCTGTCAGAACTGGGTGCGCTCGCAAATCCTCCGGTCGGAAGATCGGGAATGAACCATCGTCTGCGAAAACTGTCTTCGCTTGCGCAGAAAGCGCGGGAGGAGAGCAGAATTCCATGAAGATTGAAAGTAGTAATGCTTTTGTATGATCCATTGAGTGATTACAAGCGGGAGACCGCAGGATAGGAGTTATTTATGCTTAGGAAATCGATCTTGATCAATCGGCCGCAGGGACTGGAAGACCGTCCCATTGCGGAGCTGGTACAGGTTGCGAGCAAATACGAGAGCCGTGTGTATCTTGAACATGGTACGAGGAAGGTAAATGCCAAGAGTATCATGGGTATGATGTCTCTGGAAGCTGTTTCCGGCGATTGCATTGAGGTTATGATTGATGGAGACGATGAGACGAGCGCAATGGATGAGATCACCGCGTTCCTCTGCGTCGGAGAGAAGAAGGCCGCCGCAGCTGTCTGATGAATCTGCACAGAATGAAGACACAAAGAATGCCCTTTGAGGCATGATCATATGGAATTGAAAACGCGCCCGGGATCAGACTTCCGGACGCGTTTTTTATAAGATATTTTTATTCATAAAGTATTTACAGGAGTATTTCCGGAAGGGTGTTTCCGGAAAATCCCCCATAAAAGGGAGGATGCCAGGTACCTGCGTACCTGGCATAGTTATGAAAAAGTTATTTGTAAGCCTGCTGCATTGGCGACTGTTTAAAAGCTGTTTTCTTCTCTGTTCAGCTTATGATTGAAGTATAAAGATAAAAAATGGACGGAGAATGAGAAACAATTTAAAAATCGTTTAATAAAATATGAACAAATTTTTAACAAAGAAAACCCGTCTCGTACACAGGTTGTGTTTTTCG
>DGRU01000219.1 GCA_002390025.1 Lachnospiraceae bacterium UBA4380 | reverse complement strand
TGTCCGCCTTGATTCCGACGGCGCAATTGTTCCTGAAGGAAGTGATGGACTCGGAAAGGAGCCTCACAGACTGCAGGAAGTTGTAGGCGATCACAGGCATGAAGACATTCAGTTCAAAATTGCCCTGAGATGCCGCAAAGCCGATGGCAGCGTCGTTGCCCATGACCTGAACGGCCACCATCGTGACCTGCTCGCACTGAGTCGGATTGACCTTGCCGGGCATGATCGAACTTCCCGGCTCGTTCTCGGGGATACGGATCTCGCCCAGTCCGCAGCGGGGGCCGCTGGCAAGCCAGCGGACGTCATTGGCGATCTTCAACATATCAGCAGCCATGGCCTTCACCGCGCCGTGGGCAAACACAATCTCGTCCTTGGACGTCAAGGCATGATATTTATTGGGTGCTGTCACAAAGGTTTTGCCTGTAAGGGCGGAGATCTCCTCGGCAACCTTTTCCGAGAAGCCTGCCGGCGCGTTCAGTCCGGTACCGACGGCCGTGCCGCCCAGAGCCAGCTCGGACAGGGGCTTTATTGACAGGCGGACGAGCTCAACATCTCTCTCAAGAGAGCTGCGCCAGCCGCTGATCTCCTGGGCGAAACTGATCGGAACCGCATCCTGCAGGTGGGTCCTGCCGCTCTTGACGATGCCTTCGTTTTCTGCCTCCAGAGTGCGGAAAGTCCCGATGAGTCCCTCTGCCGCAGGAATCAGACAGTCCTCGAGGACAGTCACTGCCGAGATGTGCATGGCTGTCGGGAAGGTGTCGTTTGAAGACTGGCTCATATTGATATCGTCGTTGGGATGGCAGAGCTTTTCCCCCGCGATCTCATTGGCGCGGTTGGCAATGACCTCATTCGCGTTCATATTGGACTGGGTTCCGGAGCCAGTCTGCCAGACCACCAGGGGGAAATGCGCATTCAGCGTACCTGCGATCACTTCGTCCGCCGCCCTGCAGATCGCTTCCAGCTTCCGGGCTGTCATCTTCTCCGGTTTCAGTGCATGATTGGCACGCGCCGATGCCTTCTTCAAAATTCCAAATGCTCTAATGATCTCCTTCGGCATAGTCTCGATACCGACGCCGATGGGAAAGTTTCCGCGGCTCCGCTCTGTCTGGGCTGCCCAGTATTTATCCGCAGGTACTCTGACCTCGCCCATTGAATCATGTTCGATCCTGTATTCCATTCTTTGTCCTCTCCTGGTGAAAAAAACTGAAAAATGTCCGCAAATGCCCGAGCGGGCACGACGCTCCCGGGCTTTTTCTTGCTGTTTTCATCATAACACATCCTGACACATGTATGCTATGAAACTCTCTTTCCCGGAATTTTTCCCATTATTTTTTTCCACATAACAGTTTTTAAATGAATTTGACCGTTTATGATTGTATTTTCACGAATTTCTGCTGAAAAAATGAAAGAAATTGCTTGATTTTGACTGATTTTGGATGTACAATAGAATCACTCAAGGAAAGGAGGTCAACGAATGATCTACACAGTAACATTCAATCCTTCGCTGGACTACATCGTTTCTGTTCCGAATTTCGAACTTGGAAAGACGAACCGGACAGTCTATGAGCAGATGCTTGCCGGCGGAAAGGGCATTAATGTGACCACTGTCCTCAGAAATCTTGGCATTGACAGCACAGCTCTCGGATTCGTCGCAGGCTTTACCGGTGACGAGCTGATCCGCAGGATGAATGAGATGGGTCTGAAAAACGACTTCATCCGCATCGGGAACGGCTTCTCCAGAATCAACCTGAAGCTGAAAGATGTCGACGGAACCGAGATCAACGGCATGGGACCCGTTATTGATCAGGCCGGACAGGATGCTCTGATGGCAAAGCTCAACACGCTCAAAGAGGGAGACACGCTTGTACTTGCAGGCAGCATTCCTGAGAGCATGCCCGGAACCATCTATTCCAACATTCTCGAGGCGCTGCAGGGCCGCGGAATCCGTTTTGTCGTCGACGCGACAAAGGATCTTCTCCTCAACGTCCTGCAGTATCACCCCTTCCTGATCAAACCCAATCATCACGAAATCGGTGAGATCTTCGGTGTGAAGCTCGAGACCAGAGAATCCGTTGTCCCCTATGCGAAAAAGCTCCAGGAAATGGGTGCTGTCAACGTACTGGTATCCATGTCCGGCATGGGCGCAGTACTTCTGGACGAGAACGGCGATGTCCACTCACTTCCCGCTCCTAAGGGTCAGCTCGTCAATGCTGTCGGCGCAGGCGATTCCATGGTCGCAGGTTTCCTGACAGGCTGGGAAGAGAAGCATGAGTATGAACATGCTTTCCGCATGGGCGTAGCGACCGGCAGTGCCAGCGCCTTCTCGGATCTGCTTGCCACCAGAGAAGAAGTCATGGATGTCTACGGACGTCTCGACGGATAAAAGCTCTGACGGAAAGCATGCCGGAAAGCGGCAGCAGTCGGACAAGACACTCGGACAGAACAACAACATAAAGGGAGACATAACCGGACAATTCGAGTACAGCCTGTACACGGACAAACGGAATGTCATATTTACACACAGCAATTCGTGTAAAAGGAGGAATTACATGCGTATTACTGATTTGCTCGACAGACGGAGTATTGATCTGAACGGCACACCGAAGAAAAAAGAGGAAGCACTGGACCAGATGGTCGCCCTCATGGCCAAGAGCGAAAAGATCCGTGATCTGGACGCTTACCGCGCAGAAGTTTACCGCAGAGAGGAAGAGTCCACCACCGGTATCGGCGACGGCCTCGCAATCCCTCACGGCAAATGCGATGCAGTCATCAAACCCGGCCTCGCAGCCATGGTCGTCAAGGACGGCGTAGAGTATGATTCCCTGGACGGCGAGCCTGTCAACCTGATCTTCCTGATCGCGGCTCCCAATACCAAGGACAATGTTCACCTGGACGTGCTCAGCAAACTTTCCCGTCTGCTCATGGATGAGCAGTTCAGCGAGGACCTGAAGAACGCAAAGGATGTGGACGAATTCCTCGCCGTTATCGACGCAGCAGACGCCAAGGACGAGATGGTCGAAAACGGCGCTCCCCAGGTCATGGCAGCCCTCGCGGACGACGCCTGCAAGATCTGCGCTGTTACATCCTGCCCCACCGGCATTGCACACACATATATGGCCGCAGAAGGTATCGAGAAAGCCGCCAAGGCGGCAGGCTGCTGGGTCAAGGTCGAGACCAGAGGCTCCGGCGGTGCCAAGAATGTCCTTACTGACAAGGAAATCGCGGACGCTGACTGCATCATCGTTGCGGCAGACGCAAAGGTCCCCATGGATCGTTTCCACGGCAAGAAGCTGATTGAAGTTCCTGTTTCCGACGGTATCAGCAAAGGACCTGAACTGGTCAAGCGCGCAATGGCAGGCGATGCTCCCGTATGGAATGCAGGCAGCGCAGCAGCTGCGGCAAGCGCATCCTCCGGCCAGAAGTCTTCCGGCAGTGCAGGACACAAGATCTACGTCCAGCTGATGAACGGTGTTTCCCACATGCTTCCCTTCGTCGTCGGCGGCGGTATCCTGATCGCTCTGGCATTCCTGATCGACGGTCTCCTGGTCGATATGAACGCACTGTCTGTAGCAGACAGAGGAAACTTCGGTTCCATCACCCCTGTCGCTGCAACTCTGAAATCCATCGGCGGCGTGGCATTTGGCTTCATGCTTCCCGTTCTCGCAGGTTACATCGCAGAGAGTATTGCTGACAGACCCGGCCTCGCAGTCGGTTTCGTCGGCGGCATGATCGCAGCAAACGGCAAGTCCGGTTTCCTCGGCGCTCTGGTCGCAGGTTTCGTAGCCGGTTACGTTGTACTTTTCCTGCAGAAGCTCTTCAGCAACCTTCCCGAGTCCATCGAGAAGATCGCTCCCGTCCTTCTGTATCCTCTGTTCGGTATTCTGCTGACAGGCCTGATCATGATGTTCATTGTTGAACCTCCGATCGGCGCCCTGAACACCGGTCTGAACAATGCTCTGAGCAGCATGAGCGGCAGCAGCAAGCTCATCCTCGGCCTGATCCTCGGCGGCATGATGGCCATCGACATGGGCGGCCCCTTCAACAAGGCAGCTTACGTCTTCGGTACTGCATCCATCGCAGCAGGCAACTATGACATCATGGCAGCAGTCATGATCGGCGGTATGGTACCCCCCTGCGCAATCGCGCTGGCAACCATCCTGTTCAAGAACAAGTTCACCAAGGAAGAGAGAGAGTCCGGCCCCGTCAACTTCATCATGGGTCTTGCATTCATCACTGAGGGCGCTATCCCCTTCGCAGCTTCCGATCCCGGCCGCGTCCTTCCTTCCTGCATCATCGGCTCCGGTATCGCAGGCGCACTCTCCATGGTCTTCGGCTGCACACTGATGGCTCCTCACGGCGGCATCTTCGTGTTCCCTGTTGTCGGCAACTGGCCTATGTACATCGTTGCACTGGTCATCGGCACCATCGTTGGCACCCTGCTTCTGGGCTTCCTCAAGAAACCTGTAGAGGAATAAATCAAAACCGCAGCCGCCGCAGCGGCAAAATGCTGAAGCATAAATCAAAACTGCAGCGGCAAAATGCAAAAACATAAATCAGAGACATAATTCAGCAATATAATCAAGAGACAAAACAGGCCTGCGGAGAGATTCTTCCCCGCAGGCCTGCTGTATTTATGCTTGATTGTTTACTGCTTAATTATTTACTGCCTTACTGTTTTCTGCATTCCTGTTTGCTTCTTTACTGTTTGCTGACTTACTGTTTTCTGCCTTACTGTTTTCTGTTTTTACTGTTTGCTTCTTTACTGTTTGCTGCTTTATTTGACTTTTTTAACTGATATCCGCACATTCCTGTGATGCCGGAACACGCAGGCGCCCAGGTCTCATCAGTATGCAGGAATCGCCTGTGTATCATTATCAACCAGTTCCAGATACCAGTCATTCATGATCTCGTTTGCCGTATAGGTGTCATCGGTAAATTCCGCCTCATAGAAGGTCTCATAGGTTTCTCCGTCTACTTCTCTGCTCTCTCTGATGTAGTTCTGTCCTTCCTCTGCAAAGAAGAAATCATATCGTACATGGTCTCCGGGAATTTCCATGGCAATATACTCGCCGTCGGGGGCCTTCTCAATTTCCGCAAAGCTGTAAGTGACGCCCTTGATCATCCGGGTGGCATAGGGAGTGACGTCCTCGTCACCGTGTTTCAAAACACCATATTGGGCGGCTTCAAGTGTATAGTCTACGTCATCTCTGTAAGCGATCCGCGCCAAGTACTGGTCAAGCTCGGTGTTGCTGTGCTTCTCAAGGGTCAGACCTTCGTTGTCCCTGACAAAAGTCTCCGGAACTGTAGCTGCCCATTCGTTGAGTCTGCTCCACTGCTCCATATCCTTTTCAATATCCGTATATTCCTCGCGGACAAACCTTACATCCGTGGGATGGTATTTTACGTAATAAGTACCGCCCTCGGTAACTGCAAATACATCCTCGCCGGACATGTCTTCGCAGAGCTTGTCGTAGATGTGCTGCTCGTTTTCTGTTCCGATACTGAACAGCCATCCGGCGCCCTCAATGTCTCCCTCTTGTGCCTTCTCTGCATCCACAGAGGCCTTCTCATAAACCGCGAACAGAATCCCGTTCTCATCTGCCTCGGGAGTTTCAATGATCAGGAGATCTTTGTAAGCGGCCGGAACAGACAGTGTGTACTCTTTGTTTTTGACCTTGACATCCTCTTCCGCAGCCGCGGACGCCGTAGCTGCTTCAGCTGCTGTCTCCTCTGCGGAGGCCTCTTCGGTAACTGCCTCTGCGGCTTCTTCCGATACAGCAGTCGTCTCTGCCGCGGGATTTTCCACCGGTGTATTTACACTGGGGCTGCCGCATGCTGCAAGGCTCATGGCCAGCAGTGCCGCGGGAAGAATTGCTGAAATTATATTTCTTTTCATGGCGATTGTGTTTCCTCCTGTTACTATTGTATTTGGATCGGAATATTTTTTCTGTCTTTGTGTTTTATATTGTACATCACAGTATACGCCCTGTATTTTTATAATCCATGTTTTTTAGAAAATATTCACCTCTTGTTCTTTTTCTCATTTATTCTTCTTCACGGGATTTACACCCAATGAAGCGGGTTTCTTCCTTTTCGCGTGTATCCCGTGACCGAGGTCAGGGGTATTAAGTGATAAAGCGGGTTTCTTCCTTTGTGCGCAACACCCGTGACCGGAGTCAAGGGTACTACGCCATGAAGCAGGTTTCCCTTTTTGCGCATCTATCCCATGTCTGAAGACACGGGTATTGCCACGATGAAGAATAAAAGCGATGAAGAATAAAAGGCCCGGAATTTTGTTTCAAACCCCCGGCTTATTGTTTATAATTAATAAGGATACAGAAAAAATGCACCGGCCGAAAGCAGGTTTTTGCGCTGCAATGCTGAAGAAGTGAAATATTAAAAGGAGATAGATTATGATCGCTGAACAGAGAAGGCAGCAGATTCTTCAGATACTGGATTCCCATGGCAGCACCACACTGACGGAACTGACACGCCTTCTGCATGCCTCGGAGTCCACAGTGCGGCGCGATCTGCAGGAAATGGACAACAGGGGTCTTCTGATCCGGGTCTTCGGAGGTGCCATGTCTGTAAACAACAAGACAGATCTGCGGGAAGAAGGGGTGTCCGAAAAACAGACCGTCAACATAGAAGAAAAGCAGCGGATCGGAAAATATGCCGCCGCCCTGATCAAGGCAGATGATTTTGTATATATTGATGCCGGAACCACCACAGGTGCCATGCTTCCCTATATCACAGAGCAGTCCGCTGTCTATGTCACCAATGCCGTTGCCCACGGACTCGAACTGGCCAGGCGGGGATTCCGGGTCAATCTGGTGGGCGGTGAGATCAGAGGTGTCACAGAGGCAATTGTCGGCAACGCTGCCTGTGAAGAACTGCGTGCCTTCAACTTCACCAAGTGCTTTATGGGCACCAACGGCGTCAATTCCGACAACGGCTTCACAACCCCCGACATCAACGAGGCGATCATCAAAGGCCGCGCGATTGCCCAGTCCAGAGAGCGCTATGTCCTGTGCACGGCAGACAAGTTCCATGTGATCTCACCGGTCCGTTTTGCCGGTTTCAACGATGCCGTGATCATCACGGACCGCTATCTGAACAGCTGGTACGCCGAGCAGGAAAATGTTATCTGCGTCGCTCCGGAAGAGGAATCTGCACAAGGACGATCGCCGCAAACATAATGACACAGCCTGCCAGTTCTCTGGCAGTCATGCGCTCTCCCAGAAGGATTGCTCCCGCGATCACGGCAAAGACCGATTCCAGGCTCATCAGAAGAGAGGCTATGGTGGGATCTGTATATTTCTGCGCGACCATCTGCAGTGTATATCCAATTCCTCCCGAGACAATTCCGCAGTACAGGATCGGAATGGCTGCGGAGACAATTTTCTGCCAGGACGGCTCTTCCACAAGAAAAGCGGCGACCGAAGAGATCACTGCGGCTGTCGCAAACTGGATCGCAGAAATCCGTATGGGATTGCCCAGCTGTACAAAGTGATCACAGCACAGGATATGTCCGCTGAAAAGCAGTGCGCATATACAGACAAGCGTGTCTCCGTAGGTGAGACTGAATCCGTCTGTAATGCAGAGCAGATACATCCCGAGTACACCGACCAGAACACCTGTCCACACAAGCCAGGTGTTCTTTTTTTTGAATAAGACAAAATTGATGATCGGGACGAGCAGCATATACATGGCCGTGATAAAGCCGGCCTTGCCCGCTGTTGTGTACACGACGCCCATCTGCTGAAACAGGCTGGCTGCCGTGAGAAAGGAGCCGCAGCAAATGCCGCCGATGATTGTGTTTTTATGCCGCTCCTGCGCTTTTTCCCGTGTATCCGCAGATCCGGCAGCAGGCTTTTCCTCCTGCGGACCGCTCTTTTTTCCCGTCAGGAAAGCGACAAGTCCGATTGCGGCTGCCGCCAGCCACATACGGGCTGCGTTGAAGGTGATCGGCTCAATGGAGTCCATGCCGACACGCTGTCCGACAAAGGCTGTTCCCCAGATCACAGCCGTCAGCAATAGCAGCAGATTTCCCAGCATTTTTCTGTTTTTCTTCATAGCCTTTTTCTGGAATTACCCTTCTGCCTTCTTCGCGGCAGCTGTCTTTTCAAGGATCTTCTCCGCGACAGACTCCGCGTCGATCCCCGTCAGCCTGCACAGCTCCTCCGGTGTTCCCTGCTGCACAAATCCATCCGGAATCGAGATGTTCAGAAGCGGGACTCTCAATCCCTCTTCCTGATACCAGTCAGCCACGTGCTCACCGAAGCCGCCGCTGTGTATATTTTCCTCCATGGTCACCACCATGGAATAATGCTCTGCCGCGCTGCGGAGCAGTTCCGTGTCCAGAGGTCTGACAAAACGCGCATTAGCGATGGAACATGCCAGTCCTCGTTCCGCCAGGATTTCCCTGACCTTTTCTGCGGTTCTCACCATGCTGCCCACTGCAAGCAGAAGGACTCCGCCCTCATCGCAGATGATTTCCGCTTTTCCCAGTTCAAGAGGCGCATAGCAGGAACGCAGTCCGTCGTAGGCAGTACCGCGGGGATAGCGGATGGAAACAGGGCCATTCAGGGACAGGGCGAAGCGGAGCATATCCGCAAGCTCCCGTCTGTTTTTGGGTGCCATGACCGTCATGCCCGGAATCGAGGACATATAAGACAGGTCAAAGATTCCCTGATGGGTCTCACCGTCGGCGCCGACAATTCCGGCCCTGTCGATCGCAAAAATAACGGGAAGCTTCTGCAGACATACATCGGTGACAATCTGGTCATAGGCGCGCTGCAGGAACGTGGAATAGACTGCGACCACAGGTTTCATACCGCCTGCCGCGAGTCCGGCCGCGAAGGTCACTGCATGCTGCTCGGCAATTCCCACATCAAAAAACCGGTTGGGATAGCGGATGTGAAAACGCTGCAGACCCACACCGTCCTCCATGGCCGCCGTGATTCCCACCAGCTTCGGCTCTTCCGAAGCGAGGCGCAGCATGGCCGAGGAAAAAGTATCTGTATAAGATGGCTTTTTCCCTGCTTTTTTCGGCATGCCGGTTTCAATATCAAAGGGCGGCGTTCCGTGGAACTTTGAAGGATTTTTTTCGGCAGGTCCATAGCCGATGCCCTTTTTGGTACAGACATGGATCAGGACTGCCTTGTTCACTCTCTTAGCGGATCCGATCGCCTTTACCAGGTCCTTGACATTGTGGCCGTCCACAGGACCCAGATAAGTAATCCCCATGTCCTCAAAAAACATGCCGGGCACCATCAGCGACTTCAGGGACTGCTTGGCCTTGCTGATGCTCTTTGCCACAATGGGAAGTGCGTCATTGAGGGAATCATAGATCTTATCGCGCAGCTGAATATATCCGTTCGATGTGCGGATATCGTTGAGATATCTCGGCATGCCGCCCACATTCCGGGAGATCGACATGCTGTTGTCATTGAGGATAATGATCAGGTTTGAGGACAGGTGCGACACGTTATTGAGCGCTTCATAAGCCAGTCCGCCCGTCATCGCCCCGTCGCCGATCACCGCCACGACTGTCCCGTGGCCGGCGCTCAGTTCCCGTGCCCGCACCATTCCCAGCGCTGCGCTGATCGATGTGGAACTATGTCCCGTGTCAAAAGAATCGCAGGGGCTCTCCTTCCGCTTGGGGAAGCCGCTCATCCCGCCGAACTGCCGCAGATGGTCAAAGTCTTTGCGCCTGCCCGTCAGGATTTTGTGTGTATAGGACTGATGCCCCACATCCCACACGATCTTGTCCTCAGGGAAATTCAGCGACAGGTGCAGTGCCATGGTCAGTTCCACCGCACCCAGATTGCTGGCAAGATGCCCGCCGGTCATACTGACCTTTTCAACCAGAAACTGCCTGATCTCCTGCGCAAGCTCTTCATAGGAATCCTGCGGTATTTTCTTTATGTCATTCGGTTTATTTATTCGCTCTAAAAGTGTCAATGTAAGACCTCTGATTTCTTCCTCGGAAATTTTGTGACAGACTGTACAGTTTTTTCTCTGTTTTCAAGTCCATTCTCATTGTCCCGGCCGATATCTTTCAGCTTCTTTTTTGTTTCACGCCTCAAGTATGCCGTAACAAGCATCATACCATATTCCCGGAATAAATGCGTGCTTTTAAGACAAAAATGCAGTGAAAGATCAATTAAAGAAAATCACATAAAACGGGACAGCATCTTCTGCCCTTTTTTCATTGAATTATGGGGAGAATTCACTTTTTAAGCCCCGTCAGATTGTATAAACTTGACAATATCCGCAAATAATTTTACATTTTTATTAGTCGATTTTGTAACTGATCAGATGCAGAACAGTTACTGTCTTTCTTTCAAAAAAAGCAATTCAAAACTGCTTTCACTTTTTTCACAGGAGGTCTATTTATGTCCGATACGAACAATCTCAACGATCTGACTGCTGCCGAGAAGGCCGCCGTCACCAGTGAGGAAGCGGTAAAGGCCGAAGCTCCCGCCGAGGCTCCCGCACCTGCTGAGGCTGCTGAAGCTCCCGCACCTGTTGAAGCTCCTGCTGAGACAGCCGCTCCTGCCGAAGCTCCCGCTGAAGCCCCTGCACCTGTTGAGGCTGCTGCTCCCGCTGCAAAGAAGAGCCCTCGCAAAAAGGCTGCAGCGAAAGCTCCCGCCGCCAAAAAGGCCCCTGCAAAGAAAAGCCGCGCCAAAAAGGCAGAAGAGCCTGCTGAAGCCCCTGCCGAGGCCGTTGCTGAAAAGCCCGTAGAAGAAGCTGCAGAAAAGCCCGCCAAGGCTGCTGCCGCTGAGAAAAAGCCCGCCGCAAAGCGGACAGTCAAAAAGAAAAAAGCGGATGCGGATGCTCCCGCTGCTGAGAAAAAACCGGCTGCAAAGCGGACAAGCAGAAAGAAAAAGACAGAAGAAGCTCCTGTAGTCGAAGAAGTGAAAGAAGCTCCTGTTGAGATCGTGGAAGCTGCTCCCGCAGAGCCGGAGCTTCCTCAGCCCAGAAGAAGCATCGCCTTCATCGGTTCCGAGTGCTATCCCTTCGTCAAGACCGGCGGTCTGGGCGATGTCATGTACGCGCTTCCCAAGGCACTGATCTCCCAGAACTGCGATGTCAGAGTTATCCTTCCCAGATACAAATGCATTCCTCAGAAGTATCAGGACAAGATGGTCTACCGCGGCGCCTTCGACATGGATCTGTGCGCAGACGGCCGCTCCTACTATGTAGGCATCATGGAATACGTCTGGGACGGCGTTGTCTATGATTTCATCGACAACGAGGAGTTCTTCAGCGAAGGCAAGCCTTACACCAACCTGATTGACGACATCCCCAAATACTGCTATTTCGGAAAAGCTGCCCTCGCAGCCCTCAATTATATGGACTGGATCCCGGATGTGATCCACTGCCACGACTGGCAGGCAGGCCTCGTGCCGATCTATCTCCGCGAATTCTTCGGAAATACACCGATCAGCCGCTCCAAGGTCATGATCACCATCCACAACCTGCGCTTCCAGGGTATCTATGATATTAAGACCATCCAGTACTGGTCCGGTCTGCCGGATTACGTCTTCAACAAAGACGCACTCAAACAGGGCTACAACGATGCCAATATGTTCAAGGGCGGTCTGACCTATGCGAATATGATCACCACCGTCAGCGAAACTTATGCCGGCGAGATCCAGACAGAATTCTTCGGAGAGAATCTGGATGCCCACCTGCGCTATCACTCCGGCAAGCTCCGCGGCATCATCAACGGTATCGACTACGGCATGTGGGATTCCGCAAACGATGCCCTGCTGGCAGCGCCTTACGACATCAACACAGTTATTGAGAAGAAGAAAGCCAACAAACTCGCCCTTCAGGAAGAGCTCGGCCTCGAGCAGGATGAAGGCAAGTTCGTGATCGGCCTCATCTCCCGTCTGACCAACCAGAAGGGCCTGGATCTCATCAACGCCATCGTTCCCGCCATCATGGACGGCAACACCCAGGTCGTTGTTCTGGGCACCGGCGACGACG
>DGRU01000003.1:15171-16523 GCA_002390025.1 Lachnospiraceae bacterium UBA4380 | reverse complement strand
ATGTCCCCTGCCGGTCCCAAAACGGGTTTTTATTCGTATGACTGTTCCCAAACCTCCGAAAAAGCGTACAGCGGATCCTCTGTGAGGAGGCAGACCAGAAGAAAAGCTTCATATAAATTGGAAATATTCAGCCTCCCCATATAGCAGTGGGCAAGCATGGCATCTGCATTCTTCACAAACCGCCTGTAGCGGGGGATGGGGCTCTCGTCGTCCCTGAGGACAGAATTCAGAAAGAGCAGGGTCAAGAGATCATAGCGGGTGACCGCCGCTTTTCCCGCCAGCAGACGGCTCATTCGCTGCCTGCTCAGCCGGTGTTTGGCAAAGCCCTTGCCCAGACTGGAGAAGGAAATGTTCATCAGATTGCCCTTCTCGTCGACGGGGACTCCGCTGTACAGGACCTTCTCGACCTCTGCCTCCCGAACATTTTTGCGCTCCTGCTCTTTTCCGAATACGTAGAGGTCCTCCTCCGCGTTCAGCTCCCCGATCTCATATTTTGCCCGATCCAGAAGACTCACAAAAGTGTTGTAGGCAGTGCGGCTGTAGCGGTTCGACTGCCTCTGCAGCTTCAGCCGGGAAAGATACTCGATCAGTTCCCCTTCGTCCATATCTCTGCTCAGAAGATTCGAGCGTCTCCTGATCGTGGGGCCGTCCGGAAGCGCGAAGGAATCCAGATCTCCTCCCGGAATCATCAGCCGCGCACCGTTTTGCGGCTGCTGCAGGCCGCCCTTCCCGTGAACGTTCGCATTCTGATAGACCTCTATCATTTCCAGGGCATACATGGCGGGCCGCCTGTTCCTGAAGCAGTACCAGAAAATTGTCTCCTCGGGGTCGCTGAGATTAAAATCCTGATCACAGATTGCCTTTGTCAGGAACATGGTGACATCTTCCACAGGCATCTCCAGGGCAAATCCCAGCAGAAAGACTGTCTCGCGGCTCACCGAGGCCGCCCGCAGCCACCCGTTGATCAGGACTCCCAGACTGGTACTGGACCTGTGAAAAGACCTGGGCGTGTGGGTGCGGGAAAACGCACTCTTCAAAAATTCCCTGTACTGAGCGTCATCCCGTTCCCAGTGACTGCTTTTAAGGCCGAATCGAAGGGAGAGATACCTTTTTAAATAAGAACCGAAAGGGATCATCTCCGACTGACTGCGCAGATACTGCAGGATCCTCCTGCCCTCGTTCTCGGAAAAATCCTTCCTGCGGATCAGAGCCTGCATATCCCTTCCCGCTTTTCTGGTAAATTCAAGCGAGCCGCCCGATCCATCTATTGTACTGTCAGTGATAATATTGATCCATTCAGACATACTTACCTCTCGAACCGAAGCACCTTTCTCATCTCACTCCGAATGTCT
>DGRU01000003.1:0-15068 GCA_002390025.1 Lachnospiraceae bacterium UBA4380 | reverse complement strand
GCCGAGCATCTTTCTCATCTCACTCTGCATGTCTGTGCCTCGAGGCGGCTCAGATATCCTGCAATCTCATTGGGGCTGCCCCTGTACCCCGCTCTGCCGCATTCCCCTTTTGATCTTTCCGATCAGGCTCCTGTCTGCAGGCAGCCAGTCCACACTGTCCAGGTCCTCCGCCCCAAGCCACCTGGCCGCCTCTGCCTCTCTGAGAGTGAGGTTTCCTTTTCTGATCGTGCACCAGAAACAGTCCATCGATAAATGAAAGGTCGGATAATCATATTCTACCGTATCTATGAGATCTCCCACGACGATGTCTGTATCCAGCTCTTCCCGGATCTCCCGTCTCAGAGCTTCCTGCGGCGTCTCGCCCGGTTCAATCTTGCCGCCGGGAAATTCCCAGCCGCCCCTGTAATCGCCATATCCCCTTGCAGTCGCAAATACACGGCCGTCCCTGCAGATCACCGCAGCTGTTACTCGTACTGTTTTCATTGACACCTCGTTATGTCTGCAATCTCTGAAGTTTCATTATGAAATGTTTCCTTAAAATTATAGTAACGGCAATTTATGCAGTCAAGTAAGGGGAAGTGAATGAGCAGCGGGGGAGGTTTCCGTGAGTCATGGGGACAGTTCCGAAAAAAGCATTTGCCCGCAAGGAGTTTTTCAGGACTGTACCCACAAGCTCCTTCACGTCCCCGGAAATTCATAAAAAGTGTGTGACAGTTCTGTGCAGTTCCCCCTGATATACTTCAGGCATAACAAAAAACAAACAACAACAAACAACAAAAACAAACAAGCAAATGCTTTGAGCATAAAGAAAGGGATTTGAAATGAAAAACATCGCAACAGCAATCGCAGCAGCAGGTTCAGCAATTATTATCCTCGGAGCAGCCATGATGCCCACTACGGTATCCGCCGCTCAGATCGGAACACTGTCCTCCGATATCAACGGCGTCTGTGTTGATGAGGCAGAGTCCTACAGCCACTATAACGACGACTATTATGTAGACAGTTACAGCTACATTGATGATGATTTCATGAATGGTTATCATTACAATGACGGTGATTTCGTCACAGCATCCACCGGCGACGCCTATCCCGGCACCTACGTGTGCGGCCGTGCAGTGATCAACATTAAGAGAGACAATCAGCTCTACGATGTGACCATCAACTGGAGCAATACCGCCGCCGAGCATACTGAGTGGTCATACGTCTGCTATTACGACCAGGGAAGCGGCTCCCTCATTGCTATAGACAACGGTACAAAAGAGACCATCGGTTTCAACAAGAAGGGAAATGTTGAATACAGCTATACAGACTACACCGATGGTTCCGCACAGTTCACACTGGACGGTGACGAACTCGTCTGGGATGATCTGGAAGAGGATGCCGGCTCCGATATGGTTTTCGAGCAGATTTAAAACAGCTCAAAATAAATAAACAGTTCTGAAAATAAAAAACAGTTCTGTACATGAGAAGCGGTTCTGAATAAGTTCAGAATCATTCGGAAACAGATTCAGAACAACCCCAAAAAGCCAAATGAGGCAAACGGGAAGCATTGAAAAGCCCATGCAGGAAGTAAATCCGGCATGGGCTTGTTTTTTCAGCTGTTCAAAAGAGGGAGACTGCGGACCGCAGACAGGGGAATCAGTCTCCGGCAGCATCGAAAATCAGTTTCTGAAAATCAGTTTCCGAAAATCGGTCTCCGGCTGCACGAGGGATCAGTCTTCGGAGATCAGTCTCTGACGACAACGGAGATGCCGTTGGGGATGCAGGTCAGGGAAGCATCCTCTCCCTTGATCTCTCTGGCGCGCTTATAAGCTGCCTCGAGGCTGGGAGCATATTCCATCTTCAGACCTTCGATCATGTCCTTCTGATCCTCATTGGCGACAAAGATCACCTTGTATTTGCGCACGATCCTGGCCAGGATCTGGCTGCACCACTGATCGGGAGCGGTCTTCTCCTGGGGTGTTGCCAGGAACTTCTGATAGGCCGTCTCAATGTCGGGCTCATCCGCAATGATATGGTAGAAGAAATCGCCGCCTGTGCCGTCCGAGCAGGAAGCCAGCATGATGATGACCGCGCCGTCCTTTGCGGTCGCTTCGCCGGCTGTCATTCCCTTGGGAGACTGGTAGGCGTTCTGGTCCAGAGGATAACCGCCGTTTGTGGTGATGACGATGTCCGCATAGGCAGGTTTTACGCAGACATAATCTGCGATGAAATCGCAGCCCTTGCGGTGGGCAGTCTCAAAGTTTCCTGCAAAAGCGGCAACCGTCTTTTTGTCCTCATCGATGACAACGTTTACGATATAGGCAAGTTTGGCCATCCTGGCTGCGGCCAGCATATCTTCATGCATGGGGTTGTGGTCCAGGATACCGGTGCGGGAATAAGGGCTGTCAATGAATTTGGAGCAGTGATTGCCCATGACTGTGACAGCATCCGCAACGCCGGGCAGGATGCTCTTGCGTCCGCCGGAGAAGCCGGCAAAGAAGTGAGGCTCGATAAAGCCTTCAGAAACCAGAAGCTGCGTATTCATTGCCACCTTGTCGATGATGCAGTCGGGACCGCTGGGCAGGGATCCGACCTTGACATTCCTGGAGGGATCGTGGGCATCATGGACAATAATATTGTCCTTGAACTCCTCAAAGAGTTCATCGCCCAGCTTGTTCCTGAGTTCCTCCACTGTTGTGGGACGATGGAAGCCCGTGGAGACCAGAAGCGTGATCTTGATGTCAGGGCTGCCTTCCCTGAGTTCACGGATCATATTGGGCAGAATATCTCTGCTGGGAACGGGTCTTGTGTGATCACTGATAATGATGACACAGTCTTCTTTTCCTTTCGCCAGTTCACACAGCCGGGGGGCTGTCGATTGGATTCTCCATGGCCTCGCGGACGATCTCAATACCTGTGCGGTCACTGGTAAGCTGATCCACTTTGCTGGTCAGGACAGGTGTATCATCCGGCACCTGCAGATCCTGTGTTGTGTGCGCATAAAAAAATTTGACTGTTTTCATAGATCCTTCGCTTTTCTCCTTTCTGGAAAGAGAGCAGGGTTACCACAGCCGCTCTACAATCAACAATGCTGTCCCGGTTTGTTCATTCCCTGACAACATGCACAACTCACCCATTAATAGTATCACAAAATATCGTAGAGGTCGCTCCCTTTACTGATTGTTTTTTATTTATACAGTTCTCTATATGGTTTTATACAGTTCTTTTTACGATTCCCCGTCACCTGTCACCGGAGGAGATCAGGTCAGATAAAAGGCAGTGCAACCTTGTCATAGACAACAACTTTGCCGTCATGCTTTGTACAGGCCTCAATGGTTCCGTCCTGGGAAACGATGAAGGCGATACTGCCCTCTACGGCGCTGCAGAAACGATAGCCGGCCCTGTGGCGCATTCCCTGGTCCATAAAGCTCTTGTAGGTCTGTTCCTTGTTGTCATACCCGATAAAACACATATCGGGATGCTTGCTCTCCATCTTGTCCACAAGAGTCTCCGCGCCGAAGCCCAGCAGTTCGAAATCCTTTGTGAGGATGACCGAGCCGTCCACAGAGGTAAGCTTTGCGATCAGATCGGCATAGGTGACGATCTCTTTTTCGCGCATCTTCTTGAGAGGTTTTTCCGTATTTTCTCCATCGTCAAACAGATATCCGCTGCGCATCCGATACTTGAAATCGATAAATTCCCTGCAGGACTCGGCATTGGGAACGATCAGGACCGCGCCGCCATGGCCGTAGTTGCTCATCTGCCAGAAAATTCTGTAAAGCAGCTGCAGGCGTTCTTTCTCAGGTACTTTTGAATCTTTTTTCAGCCGTTCGGCTACCAGCGTTGATGTGAAAGTATCTGTGCGGAAAAAAACACAGTGGCCTGAAGAATAGTTGACAACGGCCGCCTCTCCAAGACATGCCCCCAGCTCTCCCGGGCCGTTGACAAACAGATTCGGGATTTTGGGCATCCTGTTGCCGGTCGTGATCTCTTTTGTGAGGATCTTTTCCCAGGCGGTATAAGCGGCGATGATTCCGATCATCTGAAAAGGGCTGGTACTGACATCCACGATCAGATAACTCATATCGGGGTTCAGGGCGGGTGCAAGCTTATGAAGATTCCTGCTGTTGAATTCTGTCGGATTCTCGAAAAGAAGCGCATGTGCATAGACATAGGCAGAGAGCAGATCCGAATCCGGCTTTATAAAGCATACCCTGAAGGAGGGAAAGCGCCCTTCCTCGCGCATGCAGCTGACGTCCAGCAGAGTCTGACATATGTTTTCGATCACATCTTTCGAGGGAAGGAACTGGTCCTCCTCAAGGACATACTGCTCTTTGAACTGGGACTCATACTTATAAATCGCATCAACAAACGCTGATATTCTGCCCATTTTATCAATCTCCACATGCTGCTCCGGAAAAGCAGCTGGTGTAAAAAACACATAGAAAGCAATTACTGTTTACCTGCCGGCAGGCACATCCCCCATCAGAACACCGACCCGCTCGGACATGTTCATGTCAGAGCACATCAGCGCGTGCCAGAATGCCGAGTCATCAGACACATTCTCTTCGGGATTATAGACGGGGCTGAGATCTTGAAACAGGTCCTCTATTTTCCCCATACGGCCAATGATGCCCGTATCGCTGGCACCGCCGTTGATCATGCGCAGAGCACTCAGCATATCTCCGTATGCATCATAGACCTCCAGCAATGTTTCCATGTCCTTTTCAGTGAACCACAATTTCATAGCGTCTCCCATCTCCAAAATATAAATCTGCCGCCGGATTGCGGATTTTTCACATATATCTTATTAATTATATCATAGTATAAAGAGATGAACATATAAAATCCCTCTCCGTCACGTATTCGCCCGACCGGCCCTTCAACGCCCGGTTTCCTCAGCCGGGTATACCTGAGCCGGGTATGCCGCATCCGGCAGGCCGGAAGCTTCGCCGCAGATATTTTATCTCACAGGGAAACAGATTCTATAAAGAAACATGACCCATAAGGAGACTGATTTCATAAACTGACAGATTTCATAAGGAGACAAATGCCATGAGAAAACTTATCCCAAAAGGAGACTGATTTCATAAGGAGACAGCGCTTTTCTGCGAAAAAAAGCACCCGGGTCATTTCACCCGAGTGCTTTTCCTGTGTTACCTATAGATGTCCGTTGTCCCGATCAGAGGGGCTCTTTGTTGTTGAAGACCTTGATGCAGTGCTTAACGTTCTCATAGACGCCCTGGACGATTGCTTCGTTGAAGCCGTAGTAGTCGTGCTCGCCGGGCTGTGCCATGTAGGCTCCTGCGCAGTTGATGCAGGCATCCATGCTGGCTGTCGCAATGTTGATCTTGCGGACGCCGAGGGTAATGGCCTTGCGGAAGTCCTCATCGGAGATACCGGAGCCGCCGTGCAGGACCAGAGGAAGTCCCACTGCCTCTTTGAGCTCTGTCAGGCGCTCAAAATTCAGCTTGGGGATTCCCTTATAGTGGCCGTGTGCATTGCCGATCGCCACTGCAAGTGCATCGATGTCAGCATTTGCCGCAAAGGTTCTGGCCTCTTCCACATCAGTATACTTGGAGACCTCTTCGCGCTCGGTGGCTTCCTTGCCGCCGATGGTGCCGAGCTCTGCCTCGACAGAAGCGCCGGCTGCGCGTGCCAGACGGGCGACTTCGTTGGTCTTGTCAATGTTTCCCTGCAGGGTATAGTGGGATCCGTCAAACATGATGGAAGTAAAACCATATCCCAGAGCTTCCGCTGCTTTCTCTGCGGTAAGACCGTGATCCAGGTGAACAGCGATCTTGACCTTGGCATCCTTGGCAGCCTGTACCATCAGAGGTCCGATCATATCCAGCGGAGTATGTTTCAGACGTCCCTCAGCGATCTGAATGATGATCGGAGAATCCATCTCTTCTGCCGCGCGGATAGTTCCCATCGCGATCTCCATATTCGGGCATGTGAAGGAGCCGATCGCCTTGTTCTCAGCCTCCGCAATTGCCAGCAGTTCTTTCAGTGTAACCAGCATAATAACCCCCCTTGTCTCTTGTGACTCGTCTTTTTTGATGCGGTAATAATTGAGCAGTCCATGTACTGACCTGCATACATTTTGCATGCTACATATTATTATAAACGCATTAGACTTAATTGCAAATATAAAAAGAAGATCTGCAAGGATCACTTTTGCAAAGTCCCCGACCCCTTTCCGCGCCGGAGTCAAAACAGGCACCATGCTCTTTCGGGCACGGTGCCTGTCTTTTTTTACCTGTATACGGGCCGGGCCGGCACAGCTTGATCTGCTTTATTGGCTGCTCCTATTAACAGGCCTGATCGATCAGCCTGATCGATCAGTCTGATTTAACGGCCTTATTGACCAGCCTTATCGTTCGGCCCTATTGATTGGCTTAAAAAGAATACATTTTTTCGGGCAAAAGACATATAGACAGATCCGTAAAATCAGTGTAGTATCCACATTGAAAGTAATCGGGAGTAGCTTGCACGATTTCTAAACACGATTTCGTGTAACATATATTCGTCAATACGGGAAATGAAATCCCCGGTATATGTTGTCAAGAAGCGAGACTTTTACTGCATGTTGAATGCGGTAAAAGTCTCTTTTTTCATTTAAAAGTGTTTTCATTCAATAGTTTTTCATTCAAAAGTCTCTTTTTCAATTTATAGGAGGTTTGTAAGAGAATCATGATTTTTGTAAACTTTCTGGTACTGATCATCGGATTTGCAGCTCTGGTAAAGGGTGCGGACTTTTTCGTGGACGGAAGCGCCTCTCTGGCGAAGAAATTCCATGTGCCCAGCCTGATCATCGGCCTCACCATTGTGGCATTCGGAACCAGCGCTCCCGAGCTTGCCGTGAGTACAACCGCTGCACTCAATCATTCCAATGAGATTGCCCTCAGCAACGTGATCGGATCCAATATATTTAACCTGCTCGTCGTTCTGGGCTTCTGCGCACTCTTTTCTCCTGTGCCGGTATCATCGGAAATCCTCAAAAGAGATTTCCCGCTCTCCATCCTGATAACTGTCCTGGTCCTGATCTTCGGCGGCGGACTGATCGCAGGCCGTGCAGCGGGCAGTACCGTGGGAACGATCAGCAGATTTGAGGGTCTTGCTCTTCTGATCGTATTCGCAGTTTACATGTTCCTTCTGGTCCGCAACGCAATGCACAGCCAGACGGAGGAAGAAGCCGCTCAGGAAAACATTTCGCTCAAAAAGTGCATCCTCATCATGATCGTCGGCATCGCGCTCATCGTGATCGGCGGCCAGGCCGTTGTCGATTCGGCAAAGTCCATCGCTTACTTCTTCGGAATGTCGGAAACTCTGGTGGGACTTACCATCGTGGCAATCGGCACATCTCTCCCCGAGCTTGTGACCTCCATCGTTGCATCCCTCAAGCATGAGAACGGTCTTGCCGTGGGCAATGTTGTGGGCTCCAACATGTTCAATATCATGTTCATCCTGGGTACAACAGCTCTCCTCAACCCGCTGCCTGTCACCTTTGAGCTCTCTGTCAACCTCCTCTTCCTGCTCCTGATCAATGTGGTGACCTTTATCTTCATCTCAACCGGAAAACAGCTGAACCGCGCAGAAGGCGCCATCATGTGCATGATGTATGTCGGACAGGCTGCCTTTGCCATCATGGGTTAATTCAGCCGTCGTGAGATAATTGCAATCCTGGAATAAAAGGAAAAAAAACGGTTTGCCCGCAAAGCATCATCTGTGAAAACGCATAAGAACAGTGTTATCTGTTATCCAAAATAAGGTTTTCCATTAAAAAATCCGGCCGAAGCCGGATTTTTTTATTCTTCATATAGCAAGAATTGCGAACGCGTCCTGGATGAAGATCATATACCTTTATTCCGGCCTGCCCAGGCCCAGCTCCTCCGCATGTTCCTGCATACCCCGTATGCAGATCTCCGCGACATCCCGGATCTCCATATCCAGCATTCCGCATCCGCGCAGGATCAGTTCCCGGTTGCAGCCCGCCGCAAAGCGCTTGTCCTTCCACTTTTTCATGAAACTCTTCAGGCTCATGTCCTCGATCCCATTGGGGCGCATTCTGGCTGCCGCCTGGATGATTCCGCTCAGTTCATCCACAGTGAAAAGACTCTTCTCCATCTCGGAGACGGGCTCCACATCCGTGCAGATGGAATAGCCATGGCTGAGGATGGCCCGGATATCCTCCTCGGGAACGCCTGCTGCGCGAAGGGGCTCCTCGGTATGGGCCAGATGCTCCTCCGGATACTTCTCATAATCATAGTCATGCAGATAGCCGACTGCCTCCCAGTGCTCCTTATCCGCCTTAAAATGCTCTGCCATCGCGCCCATGCATGCGGCGACATTTGCCGCGTGGAGCTTGAGATGGTCCTCTGTCACCATGGTATCATTCAGTCTCTTTGCTTCTTCGATCGTCAGTTTCTCCATTGCATTTATCTCCTACACTTCTTTGCTTTTAAATCTTCAGATTCATCCCCCGTGGTTCTCATCACCCCGGGATATCCTTCGAATCATTCCGAGTCGGGGTGCACCACACCGTCTTCGTCAATATTTACATTTACGGAGATGCCCTCCAGGTACTGCAGGATCCGGGTCTTCCAGTCCTCTGTGTCCGCCAGTGCGGTATAGACTCCGGACTGGGTGCCGGGATAGAGCTTGAGTTCAATTTCTGCGTCCTTCAGAGGCTGGTCCGCATCCGCTCTCTTGCCTTTTAAATGCAGCTCGGCGACAAGGGTATCGATATCATAATCATCAAACCAGAAGTTGCCCAGGCTGTAGAGGATGGGTTTTCCCTCATAGTATTCGATTCCCTGCAGGATGTGGGGATGGGCACCGATCACGGCATCCGCGCCGGCCTCGATCATGGCATGGGCCCCGTAAATCTGCTCGTTTTCCAGCTCCGTGCTGTGCTCCACGCCCCAGTGGGGGAGGGCAATGACAAAATCGGCATTTTCCGCCGCTGTCCTGATGGACTCCAGAAAACGGGTATAGTCATAGCACCAGAGGATTCCCGGTTCCGTATCGGTCGCCTCCGGTGTATAGATGGTATATTCCGCACGGGAAGCCGCGACATAGGCGATCTTGAACCCATCCGTCTCCAGATAGACAGGTGAGGCCGCCTGCTCCAGGTTGCGCCCGGCGCCGACATAAGGGATCTCTGCTTTCTCAAGAGTCTCCAGGGTATCCATGAAGGAAACTTCGCCAAAGTCGAAGGTGTGGTTGTTGGCAAGTCCGACAATATCCACCCCCAGGTCTTTTAAATAGGATACATTGTCCGGATCCCCGCAAAATGTCCACATCTTGGTGGGAAGGGGCTCCCCGCGGCGGCTGTAGACGAATTCATTGTTGATCCACATCTGATCCATGCCCTTCATGATCTCAATATAGCGCGGATCAATCCCGTCAGAGATATCCTCGGAGCCGATTGCCTGCAGGTGCTGCATGGGAATATAATTATCCCCCAGGCAGATGTCACCCGCAAAGCCCAGAGTAAAATCGTAGCTGCGAGCCTTCTCTTCTGCCTCTTTGGCAGCATCTGCTTCCTTCATGGCCTGAGAAAACACTTTCCGCAGACCGGAAGCCATTTGAGCTACAACCTTGCCGACAGCAGGGTCTGCAGAACTCACTTTTTCCGCGTACGCCTCCTGCTGCATGGTCCCGAACAATACCATCCCCGCCAACAGCAGACCCATGAACCGCAGGCTATTTTTCCTCGTCCTGCTTTTTTTCGGCGATTTCATGTACCCGCGGCCATCTTCCTGCATCCGCTTTTCGTTCCAGCTCATAAACCCTCCAGTTCCTCCATAAACAATTCGTAGTAATCATCCTCTCCGACAAGCAGGGGGGAGTTCTCGCCTCCGCCGTTTGTAGACCGCCGCATGGCAGCATAATAATCCTCTCCGGCAGACAAAAGGTCCATTTCATAGAGTTCTATACCTGCCTGTGTGCTCAGCCTGCAGAAATCTGACAGGGGCGTCCTGCTGTTTCTGGTTTCCAGAAGAGCATTTCTCAGGGCGGTATCTTTGACAGCCTTTTCCCTCAGCAGAGTCATTGCCTCATAAACTTCCATTTCATTCCTTTCTCATATGGAATCTACATCCCGAGCCTGGTTCAGCCTGCCTGTCTGTTTCCGAGCCTGTTTCAGCCCAACTGTTTCCGGACCTGGTTCAGCCTGCCTGTCTGTGGCTCTTCCCGGGCCGATGCCCGTCAAGACAAGGCCCGATACGTTTACCGGTTCATCAGCCAGGCAAAAGCCTTTGCAGTCCGAAGATCCGGCTGCTTGAAATGATTCCCCTTGTTCCACTCCAGAATGCATTCTTTTCCTTCTTTTTTCAGGATGGTTTCTGCATCCCTGATGGCATTTCCCACCTGTGACATAAGCGGGTTTTTTGTCTTTTCCTCCCGGTCACCGAGACTCAGATAAACCGCCTCCGTACGGATTTTGTTTTTTCGCATATATTCCAGAAAATCCGGAAACCAGATCGACGGCGATGCGGCAGCAATGCCGTCAAAACGGTCCGTCTGATATCCCGCCCACAGAGCAAACAAGCCTGCCAGCGAATAGCCTCCGATATAAATTCTGCTATAGGCCGCCGCGGGATCCTCCGGCAAATCCGAAAGAATCGCTTGCTCAAGGAACAGCAGGGATTGGGCTGCGCCGTCCCCAAAATCCTCATTTCCGAAGACCGCAGGTGCCGGCCAGGGTGACAGATCGTGGTTCCAGATTTTCACTTTGACCGTTTTCAGGCAGAACTTCTGTCCTCCGGATAATTCCCTGATCAAAGCAGCTTCCTTTTCGATCACTTGCAGATCATGATCATCGACCATCTGAATCAGAAGTGTATCCGCATTCATTTCCCCGTAAGTACTAATCTCAAAGCTCATAATGACTGTCTCCGTATACACCCGGCATAAATCAAACCACATGCAGAAGGCTGGTCTTTCCCTTCATCAATTGGCTTGCTTAGATGCACTCATGACAGAGCGCAGGAAAGCCACGATCATCAAAATGTAACAGATGGTTTTGGGGAGCATCAGCATGCCCAGCATGGGGAGCAGTCCAGCTCCCACAGCAACCGGAATATAAAACAGAAATGACAGGAGGATGTACAGCCAGAAATATCGAAAACCCCGGTCCCTCCGTCTCTTCTGAAAATAGAGCAGGCAGACTGCGGCGCCGATCAGGACGAAGGGAATATTGCGGATTGTCCCCCAGACCGGGTCAGCGCTGTTTTCCAGCCATCCGTTCTGCGGGAGCAGACACAGGACAATCCGGATGATCACCAGTATCCAAAGGAAGGCTGTAAGGCGCCGGTTTTCCCTCATCCGGTAATGCCCCAGCCAGATATAATACAGCAGCAGATAAAAACCCGTCATGCTGATGGACGTGATCAGCTTGCCCATTCCCAGAGCGGCTGTGAGATCTCTATCCGAAAAATAGTTGGTGACGCGGGGAATGAGATGAAAGGCGTCTCCGCAGCCCAGGATCAGTGCGGCAAGCCCCATATTCTTTTCCGTTCTGTTTCCTGCTCTGTACAGTATCAGACAGCCGCTGATGATTGCAAACAGAAGGTATAGAATGTCAAAAACAGATTCTCCGTATTTCATAACAACCTCTTATACCGGAGTGCCTTTCGCAAAGGCAGCACGTTCTCTGCAGACGCCACACAGTCACGAGTGAAAAATCTTGTCGATACAAGATTTTCACTCCGGATGCTGAATTCCCCTCTTCCGGAAGATTATTTCTGCGGCATTGCCTCGGGACGTTCAAATGTTGTGTTCACCTGCACATAGCGGTTTTCCCTGGCGGAGACCAGGATGGCTTCACTGACCTCAAGCATATGCAGGGCCATGGCTCCGCTGGCGCGGCAGGGGCGTCCCTCCTCGATCGCGTGGGCGACGTCGATCAGGCCGATCCCGCGGTCGTTGGTCACAAAGCTGGTCGCGCCGAAGTCGTGTTTTACCTCCGCGATCTCCCAGGGAATGTCCTCATCACCTTCATGGCGCGGCATATTTCTCCAGCGGTAGGTCTCCGCGTTCTTTACCAGGGTGTCTCCGCCGAAGATATTGGGACCCTGATTGGGATCCTCGTCCGCCATGACCAGTGTGGATCTGGTGCCATAGAGCTCCAGGCGGGGCATGACAGAATCCCAGGCATCCCAGATCATGTTGTAGCTGATGACAGCGCCGCACCTGAATTTCAGAACTGCGGACAGGGAGGTCATGATATCAGGATCCACCTGCAGCATCTGTCCCTTCATGGGCTCGGAATAGATCATGCGCTCCTTCTGAGGCTGAACGCCCATGGCGCAGACAGACTCAACCGGACCGAGCAGAGAGAGAAGGGCCGTCATATAATAGGGACCGATGTCCAGAACGGGACCGGCGCCCTTCTGGTAAAAGAAGGCCGGATTCGGGTGGTACCACTCCCAGCCGTGCGAAACGCAGTTGGCCGTACCCGCGACGATCTGACCGGTGACCCCTTCGTCCATGAGCCTGCGGAAGGTCTGCAGGCGGGCACCCATAAAGGTATCAGGGGCACATCCCACATACAGTCCTTTCTCCGCCGCCAGCTTCATGATCTCCTGCCCTTCCGCAAATGTCGAAGCGAGAGGCTTTTCGGAATAGACATGCTTTCCGGCGCGCAGGGCGGCGATATTGTAGGAATAATGTGCTGCGGGCGTCGTGAGGTTGAGCACCAGATCCACCTCGGGATCCTGCAGGAGCTCGTCGCCGGTCGCATAGGCCTTGCGAAAACCGTACTGCTCCTTTTTGGCCTCTGCTTTTGCCGGTGTGCGGCAGGCGCATGCGTAGAGCTCTGCGGCTTCCGGATACTTCTGCAGATTTGACAGATAGGCGTGGCAGATATCTCCCAGCCCGATCACTCCGATTCTTAATGCTCTCATCTTTTCTGTTTCCTTTCTTCCGCCAAAGAGCGGCGAACCCCGCTTTCGTCGATGTGCTGCGGATCCTGCTTCCGCCCGCTGCGCAGCGAATATTGCTTCCGCCGGACATCCTTCCATGCCCTTGCCGAAAACCTGTCTTCACTGTTTTTTCAAGCTGCACCTCCTAAGTCTTTCTACAGTTTGCACTCCATAGTTCAGCCGCAATTACCGCATATCTGCAATAATCCGGAATACTCTCTTCACAGGCGCTCTCCATGGGCGCTCCCATGGGCGGCATACTACCTCTTATAATCCGCCGAAACATCTATAAATGAACGCTTTCCCGAAATATAATCTTCAAAGGCGTGTTCTGCGTCACGGCCGCGAAACACCTTGCACAAGCCGCACATATCGCAGTCAGCAATACAGGGGTATTTTTTCTTTATAAATTCTCTTCGCTCCTCGGCACTTGAATACAGAATATCCGGTGCATCAGCCATTGTAATTCCTCCCAAATATAGAAATCCCTTCCGGAATCTGCCATAAAATACTCACTCATTATAATATATTCTATCATATATTTGTTTGCGACTTCCTAATGGAAAAAAACCGCGAAAAATAAAGCCGGGACTGCGGATTTCGTCCACCGGCCTGGCTTTATCTGTCAGCTGTCATATCCTATGTCTGAAGAACTCCTTCATCCGGTCTGATCCTCTCTTTTGATGGTTTTCCTGCCCGCATGCTCCAGTTACATTGGAGCCAGCTCTGTTCTGCCCCCGGTCTAGACGTTTCCCTGAGGGATCGAGACTTCCCCGCACAGATTCAGTTGGAAATATTCCCTGATCTCCAGAGGGTCCTCTGTCTGGCCAAGCACCCACATCAGCTTGGTCACTGCTGCCTCGGCCGTCATATCATATGCCTGCAGCGCTCCCGCCTCAAGTGCCAGCCGGCCGGTCTCATAGACTTCCAGGCTGCTCCCCTCGAACCGGCACTGTGTACCGACGAGGACCGTGCATCCCTGTTCTGTCAGTCTGCTGATCCCGCTGATAAAATCATGACGCAGAAAAGGCATGCCTCCCAGACCGAATGCTTCAATGAAAAATGCCCTGTAGCCATTTTCAGCATACATGCGGAGCACTTCCCTGTGAATGCCGGGAAACAGCTTGATCACAGCCACATCCGGACAATAGCGGTCCTGCAACCGGAAAATACCGTTTCTCTTCGGCAGCGTATGGGAATTGATCTTCATCCCGATGGAACTGATCTCAGCGACATTATCACAGTTAATGCTGTCAAAAGCATCAAAGCTCAGGGAGCGCACCTTGGATGCCCTGCATCCCAGCATCACCTTCCTGTTAAAGGCGACAAAGACTCCGGGGCACCCGCTCTGTGCCATGTAGATGGCACACCGAAGATTTTCCATGGCATCCGCCACCGGATTGGAAATCGACAGCTGACTGCCGGTAATCACGACCGGAATGTGGATATTCTGGAGCATAAAGGACAACATGGATGAAGTGTAGGCCAGGGTATCTGTGCCGTGGATCACGACCATCCCGTCATAGTCATCCCGCTTCTGACTGATCACCCGTGCCAGCCGCACCCAGTCCTCCGGAAAAATATTGGCGCTGTCCAGCGAGGAGAACTCCTGTGTGATCAGTTCCGCTTCTCCTGCCACCACATGGAGCTCACGGAGCATGGAGTCCGTCGTAAGACCCGGAGTCAAACCATGTTCCTTCGCTACCGAAGACAGCGTTCCTCCCGTATTGATAATCAAAACTTTTTTATTCACAATGAATATGTATCTCCTTCTTCCGTGAACATGGGGACGGTCTTTTTGTTTCCGTCCCTCTTTCGAATGAAACAAGGGGACGGAAACAAAAGGACCGTCCCCCAGTTTTACGGGTGCCCGTAAGGGCCCTGGCGTCCGTCCACGGCGGGATATGTCTGGTGGGGGAGATGCTTCAGGTGGCGCTCAGCAATGGCGAACCGCGTTTTCCTCACAATGTCCACCGTCCTGCATACCATCTCTTCTGCTGAGCCGAAGGGCTTTTCCAGTTCAAACCATTCTGTCTCAGTGAACTCTCCCTGCACCATTCCCTTTACGTGATGTGCAGTGACGTGGAGCTGCCAGCACAGAATGCCGTCCTCTCTGAGGGATACTTCCCCCTTCTCAACCTCCACCGTCAGCTG
>DGRU01000157.1 GCA_002390025.1 Lachnospiraceae bacterium UBA4380 | reverse complement strand
AATATCGCCAGCATCAGCGACCTGATCAGCGAGCTCAGCGACGACTTCTGAAGGACTGCACAAAGACAGCTGCCCGCGCCCGGTCAAGGGCGTGGGCAGCAGAGAACTATTAGAACACGACAGGCATATCTGCCTGATACAGGGGACCAATATGGCTTATTACAGTGGAAACGGCGGGGATTATATCTCCCGCATCAGATCGATGGAAAGTCAGTGTGCCATCTATGAACAGCAGGCGGAAGATGAATACCGCTCCAAGGGAAGGCACACCAAGCAGGAGTGCATTTATCTGCAGCAGGCGGCGGACCTCAGGCAGGAAATGGCCACGATCAGCACCGGAGGCGTGCAGGAATACCAGCAGCGCAAGAAGAGAGAGCTGGATATGCGCATCCGTGAGATCGTCGGCATTCTGAATCCGGAACTGCTTCGCCGTTTTGACGCGGGACAGGTCAAAAAAGGCGGCGCTGCAAAAGCGGGCGCAAAGGCCGGGGCCGGCGCAGCATCGGGAAGCGGGAGCACAGGCAGCGCAGCAAAGGGCAAGGACTCCGATATCGACGTATCCAAGTGGTTCAAGGAGATCCCTCTCCATACCTTTGAGGATGTGGCGGGCATGGATGATCTGAAAGAGAAGCTCCGCCAGTGTGTCGTCGACACCAGGGTCGGAAAGCTCAAGGAGTATCTGGGGATCCCCAGACTTCACTCCTTCTTCTTCATCGGACCTCCCGGATGCGGCAAGACCTATATCGTCGAGGCTTTTGCCCATGAACTGATGGAGCAGAACTACAAATATATCTCTCTGACAGGCTCCGATATCCTCAGCCGCTATGTCGGCGATGCGGAGAAGATCGTCAGCCGCATGTTTCAGGAGGCTGAGGAAAACGCCCCCTGCATCCTCTTTGTCGATGAGATCGACGGCGTCTGCAAGAACAGATCCCTGCCCAACCTTCCCGAGCACGCAGCGACGCTGACAACCGCCTTCCTTGAGGGCTTCAACCGCATCAACGAGCGCAAGGATCCCAAGACGATCATTTTCATCGGTGCCACAAACTATCCGGGCAAAGTCGACAATGCCATGATGGACCGCGTGGAACTGATCCGTGTTCCCTTCCCTGACAGAGGAGCCCGCGAACATGCTATCCGCAGACAGTTCAAGGACATCCTCCAGTTCGATGCGGACTGCAGCTATGATTTCATGGCGGAAGCAACGGAGATGTACAATTACCGCGATATTGTCCGTCTCTGCAACAGGCTGAAAAATGAGATCGTGCGTGACATCATGAGCAAATACAGCGATGAGGAAGCTGCGATCAATGCCCTGAAGGACTGCTCCTATATGGTGGAAAGAAAGCAGTTCGAGACTGCCAAACAGAACTGTCTGCCTGCGCCCAAGGATGCGATTATCCGCTCGCTGGATGAGTGGGAGGAGCAGTACAGGCGCGGCATAGAAGGCGATGACTGATCAGACGATGAGATGACCGGCCAGGGTTAAGATGACCGGTCAAATGATGAGATTTTCATCAAGTGATGAGAAGTCTGATCACATGGTCAGAAGATGATTCGATGATCTGCCCCGGGGCAGATCAGTAATGGAGCGGAGAATGGAGAATTATACAGGTGATCTGTCTGTAGAGGAAGAACTGGCCCCGGTGTCTGTGACGCCCGAGCGTTGGGCCCGGCAGTTCCGCACAAGAGATTTCGGCAACGAGATCCCGGATGTACTCAACGGCTGGTGGTACAGGGTCTGCAGCGGCTATCTTCCCCATCCGGTCGATGAAGTCATGAACATCGGCAGCACGCGCGCATTTTTATTTACAGGTCCCGAGGGAACGGGAAAATATACGACTGCCATGCTGCTGGCTTCAAACCTGAAGGACCGCGGCTTTTCGTGCTACAGCCTGACGGGAGCGGACTTTGATATCTGGAAGGGAGACCGCATGACAACGGCCCTGCAGGCGGTCGCGGTCGGTCAGAAAGAGACAGATACCGGAGAGACGGAAATAGAAGGCCGAACGGTCATCATCCGCTATCCGGAGGAGTGCAGGAGATTTAAGCGCCTGCAGAAGGCTCTGCTCTCGGTCTACAGCTACTGCGAAGAAATGGCTCTCCCCCTCTTTCTGATCGTGATCACACAGAATCCCTCCGGGATCGGCAGCCGGCTGCGCAAGGAACTGTTTCCCTGCGTTTTCCGCCTTCCCGATGAGGAAGAGCGCCGGCGTTTCATCCGCAATTATTACGAGGGGATGGGCTTCCGCTTCGACCTCAACGGCAATGCGGCTGTCGAGAAGGAACGCAGGGAGAAGATGGTCAGTGAAACTGACGGTTTCAGCTACGATCAGCTCCACAGGATCCTTCTGCTGGCGGTCATCTCAGTCAAGGAAAAGACTCTGGAAAAATGTGTATATGTTCCGGAGGAAGCGGTAAAAGCCATGCAGGCCATGGAGTTTCTCTTCGTCGATCCGGAGGAACTGTGGCAGATCGTGGAGAGGATCCGCGACGAGGAGAAAATGGCGGTGACTGACCAGGCCCCCCTCGTCCTCTCAGCCGCACAATTTGAGGGCGCGGTCCCTGCAGCAGGTGCCATGCCTGCGGGCAGGCAGACTCTGCCGGGCACAGATCCGACAGGTCCTCAGGACAAAAACAAGAAGAAACAGGTGTCTCTGGCAGAAATGTACAAGACCATTACGATGGAACTGGGTTAAAAAAGAAAGGTGTGTCTCATGGAATACTGTAGTGCATGCAAGAGCATTCTGAAGCCGGAATATACATTCTGCCCTTTCTGCGGTGCAAAAATACCGGGACAGGCCGATGAGGCGGGCGCAAACCCGGCAGATTCAAACGAAGTTCTGCTCCTTGCGAAACCGGACAAGGATGACGTAGTGATCTACAGGTCCTGGGAGGTCATTGAAGCGAAACTGAAGAGAACGGCGGCAGCCAAAGAGCCCGCACCTCCGACTTCCGAATCGGGGAAAACGATCATCACCGGAGATCCCGTGCCGCCCGAGTCTCCTGAACCCACGCCTCCCGGCAAACAGCCGATCGAGCCTCCCGCGGCCGATCTCTCGAAAGCGCCCAAAAAATATGAAGAGGAAATACCTCTTGAGGACATCGCGCAGGCACTTCCCGGCGCTGTCGTCAGGATCGGCGATATCCCCTGGCATGTCCTGTGGATGCGGGCGGACAGCTGTCTGCTGGTGGCGGACCAGCCTGTAGTCAAGATGGCCCTGACAGAGAGCAGCCACCAGGTCTCCTGGAGGACAAGCAGACTCCGCAAGTGGCTCAACAATACTTTTATCAGCGAATTTTTTACACCTTCGCAGAGGGAACATCTGCAGACTGTCAAGAATTCGACCTCGATCCGCAGAAAAGACGGATACGATTTTATCGAGAGTACAGAGGAGAGGGTTTCCATTCTGTCCAAGCAGGAGTATGAGTTCTATGTCTCGCGCTGCAGCCATCATTCCTGGGACCTGTACGCAGAGCCCGGCCTGGTGAGGGATCTGTCCAGCGACACTTCCGGGAGCGGCAGTGTACTGACCCTCTCTGTGCAGAACGGCAAGGAGAACTGGGTCGAATCGAGAACTTATGTCCGCACCCAGATCTACCCCATGATCTGGTGGCGCATGGACAATTGACAACAGAGCATTGTGAGAAAATGATATGACCGGAGTAAAAAGATCGATTGCCTGTATGGCGCTTGTATTTATACTGACAGCTTCTCAGATGGTTCCCTGCCCGGCGGATCTGCGCGGGGCACAGGTCCTGCGGCCGGAGACAGAGGCTCTTTTCTCTGTGACAGAAGAGGACCAGGCGGATCCGGCACAGAATGATCTGGACAGCAGTCAGAAAAATGCCATTGCCATGCTCAATTACATAGCGGTCCTGACCCAGGAGATCAACTCCTCCAGGAACAGCAGACTGCATATGGAGGACGCCTATTCCGGTCTTGTCAACAACATGAATCCGAATGCGGTGGACAACAGGACTCTGGAGAAAGTGAACTCCCTTCTGGATCTGATGGAAAAATACCGCATGATGAAATTCAAGAGGGAGCGGCTGAATCTCATTTTTGAACAGAACATGGCCTATAACATCCGCTCGAATATCAACAGCAATCCTCTGACCGGAGCAGTCCTGCGCAAGGCACTTGCCTCCGGTGCGATCCTGGATCCCCTGCTCATTCCCGTCCTCTTTATGACCGCGGATTCCTCTGCGATCTATTCCTCCAAATCCTATGACGCCGCGACGCAGATGTTAAAAGACGGGTGGGCTCTGGATGACGAAGAGGCGGAGGCGATCCATCAGAGCAGAAAGGATACTTTCAGCTACATGGTGGAAATGGTGAGCCAGTACAAAATTCCCGGGAATCTGACACTGACCGAAAAGGCAGTGGAGAACTTTGTCAAATGGAAGAATGACGACAATGTTCCCGGCAGGATCCGCTTCCTGGAGTCCAACAGGGAGACCTATCAGGCTTACGGCGGTTACTGGCTGCTTCTGGCCGAGAGCTATCACAATATCGGCGAATACCAGGCCTGCCTGGACGCTGTACAGGAATATATGGATCTGGATATCCATATTTTCCGCAAGGACCGTGATCTGGCCCAGATCCTCCCTCTTGCCATTTCCGCAGCGGGCCAGGTCTTTGAAGGCAACAAGTATGTCCTGTGTGCCGCGGGATTTGCCGGCATCATCCTGGACAATACGGATACGGATGACTGGACCCTGCGCTTTGTCGCCGCACAGACCTACCAGGACCTTTACAACAGGACAGGAACCGTCAAGTATCTTGAGATGGCCTATGATATCGTCCTTGACAATATTAACAGCATGGCTGTAAAGCAGAAGGAAATGAACGATGTCTGGCTCTCTTCCGTACAGGAGGAGAAAATACCTCCGGACATCACCAGAGAAGAAAAAAAGGAGATCAAGGCACATAATAAGGCGCTGAAGGAAATACGCAGGACGGAGCTTCCGCCGGTCTATGAACCCCTCCTTCTCAACTGCGAGTTCCTCTATTCCCTGGCGGATTCACTTTCCCTCACACAGGAACAGGCAGAAAAGGCGGAAAATATCCTTCATCCTGGAGGGGAGACCCTCTTTCTGACACAATCCCTGGATGACCGTTATCATTTTGGCGATGCAGCCGGACTCTCTGAGCAGGATGCGGACGGGGACAGTCAGGATGGACTGCCGGATCCTCTCTTCGGAGGCGTCACGATGACACTTCCCGCAGAATGGATGAATGTCGACTCTGTGATCAGGGTCACAGTCAGGGAGGAAGGGTCCGACAAGCCGATCGTGATCGATGACTGGGCTCCGGATGTTGTCAAAAGGGGTACAGAGGGGGATATCACTACCTTCACGGCTGTTTATTCCAGCGAGGAGGCAAAAAAATATCAGTGGAAGACCGGTGCGGAGATCAGTATCGATATTTATCCGGCCGACGATATCGAGATCCCACCCTGCCATTACAGCTATTACACGGATAATGCCAAGAAAAACTGGTACGAATATTTCCAGGTCTGGAAGGGATTCAAAAACCGCTGGTATGAATACATGCAGGTCTGGGGAAACAGCATCGCCTTCGTGCGGACAGAGTAGGAGGCCCGGGCCCGCAGCTCCCGGGGGCATGCGGACGGGTACAGCAGGACAGGTTCCGGGTAAATCAGGAAGATGACCGATACAGAATATAATAAAGAACGAAAATATGAACGGAAAATAGATCTCTGGGAGAAAAAGCTGTTTGATCTGACTTTGCGGAACGCTCTGCTCAGCGCCCGCATCAGATCAAACGTGATCCCTTTTGAGATCAGACCAGGTGAACTGGCTGCATTTATGGAGGCGCTCTGTGCGGGCACCTCCTTTTCAGTATGCCCCTGCGGGACGGATGCAGGAATTGCCCCTGCGCCTGACTGCATCAACGAAGTGACCGATGTGCAGGAGCCCGATGTGCAGGAGCCCGGTGTGCAGAAAGCCGATGTGCCGGAGACGGATGTGCAGGAGCCCGATGTACAGAAAGCCGATGTGCAGGAGCCCGACGTGCAGCAGGCCGGTGCGATTGCCCAGCCCGTCTCGAGTGGCCTCCTGTCTGCAGCGGGGACCCCGCACAGCCTTTCAACGCAGTTGAAGCGCCTGGCCCGCGTGGCCAGATCCTCTGTGGAGGAGACCGGAAGCGCCAATCTCTACTGGGGAATAGGGCTTTTGCGCTGGTTTGACAAAAAGACGCCTGACCAGGAGCGGTTTGCGCCTCTCCTTCTGCTGCCTGCGGAAATTGTCCGGGGGCAGGGGGAGATCCCCTTCCGGGTGCGGGCGGCGGATGAAGAACCTCTCATCAACCAGACCCTGCTGGAGAAACTGCGGATCGACTACAACCTGGCCGGGGCTGACTTTTCAGACCTGATCCGGGACGGGGATGATTTTGATCTCGGTGCCGTTCTGGACCGCTTCCGCGCCATGACCGCGCCCATGCAGGGGTGGGAGATCCTGGAGAAGCCCTGCCTGGGGATTTTTTCCTATGCAAAATATATGATGTGGGAAGACCTGCACGAACACAGGGAAGAAATCCTGGGCAGCCGGATCGTGCGGTCGCTGGCAGGCGGTACGATCGAGTGGCATGAAGAGATGGACACCTGGCAGGCGGAATGCGCAGGGCATGAGATCCTGACACCGGTCAGCCTGGACTCCTCGCAGAGACTGGCCGTCCGGGCAGCGGCGGCGGGAAAGAGCTTTGTCCTCCACGGACCGCCCGGAACGGGAAAATCCCAGACCATCACGGCCATCATTGCCAATGCCCTGGCCCAGGGGCAGACTGTTCTGTTTGTCGCGGAAAAAATGGCGGCCCTGTCCGTGGTGCAGAGCCGTCTGGAGGAACTGGGACTGGATGATTTCTGCCTGGAGATCCACTCCCGCAAGAGCCGCAAGAAAGATGTGATCGAAAAGCTGCGCCGGGCGGCGGAGGCACATGAGAATCCGAAAACAACCACCTACAATCAGCTGGACAGCAGGCAGAAAGAGCGGATCTCGGATGCGCAGACCTACCTGCAGCATCTCCACCGAAAGGGCGCGGCGGATCTGTCTGTCTGGGAACTCATGGATCTCTATGAGCGTTTCCCGGCAGAGCTCCCGGAACAGAAACTGAAAGAAGGGGAAGGCGCGACAGCAGCCGCCCTCACACCCGCAGATCTGGCAGCGCGGCGGGAAGCTCTCGAGAAGCTGATCGCGGCGGGCAGGGCAGTGGGGCATCCCGGCGGACATCCCCTGGCTCCCATCGGCAAGACCGTCTACACCCAGGAATTCAGGATGCAGATGGAGGATCAGATCCAAAAATATCTGGATACGGTGGAGGCCCTGGACAGGGCCCTGGATCTTTATGCCCAAAAGACCGGCCAGGCCAAACCGTCCGGGATCGCAGATCTTCAGAGGGCGATCGATATCAACAATGAACTGGACTGCTGGAACAGTCTCCCCATGATCTGGGCCCAGTCCCCGGCAGCGGAACTTGCCCTCAGGCTGCAGAAAGCGGACGCGGCGGTAAAACACTGCCAGAGCCTGACCATGTACAGGGACAGGCTGCTCAAGGTGTTCGGACCGGAGATCCTGCAGATCGCGGAAGAGGAAGCCGACCGCCTGCGGGGAAGCTACGATAAAGCGAGAAAATCCTGGGCACTCCCCCAGTACCTGGGCAAGCGCAGGCTGGAGACAGAGCTGAGTGAATACTCTGCGGACGGCCAGAAGATCGGACGCCGGAGACTGGGACAGTATACCCAGGATATACAGAATTATCAGAAAGAGCTCCGCCTCTACCACGAGGCTCTGCAGGCATGCGGAGATGATCTGGATGCCTTCCGCGATACGGAGGGGAATCTCATGATCCCCGCTCTCTACAAGGCTGTGCAGACGGCTGTTCAAAGCACGAAGAGACTGCAGGCCCTGACAGGCAGCGACCGGATCCGTCTGGAGAGAGCCGGAAGACCCGTCCTGCGGGAGCAGGTAAGACTCCTGAAAGCGGCCTCGGAAAATCTACAGAAGCAGGAGAGAGATCTCAAGGCATTCCTCGAATTCCGGGACACGCAGAAAATGCGGGAGCTGGAGGAAAAGGACTGGTTCGCGGCTCAGAGAGAGTTCTGCGCCCTGCTCCGCGAAAACCGCAGCGGGCTGCGGGAATGGATCCTGTGGAACCGCGCCCGGCAGGAAGCTTCGGCGCTGGGACTTGACAGTGTGATCGATGCATACTGCGGGGGCCTTGCACACGATCATGTAATTGCCTCCTGGCAGAAGACCTGGATCCGCGCCGCCCTGCGCGAAATGATCGAGAAGGATCCGGTCCTCAATACCTTTTCCGGCATTCTCCTGGAGGAACAGATTTCGGCCATCCGCACCCTGGATCAGGAACTGACGCAGCTGGCGCGGGAGGAGATCCGCATGCGCCTTCGCGCCAATGTACCCGAGTTTGTCGAGGAGGCCCCGGACAATCCTCTGCTGTCCACATTCCGCAGGATCATTCTGGGCGGAGGAAAGGGCATGAGCATCCGTGATATCCTCACGGTCACTGCGCCGGTCCTTCCCCGCCTGTGTCCCTGTATGCTCATGAGTCCGGTCAGCGCCGCCCAGTACCTGGCGCCGGAGAGGGCGCCCTTCGACCTGGTGATCTTTGACGAGGCCTCTCAGATCACGACAGCCAACGCCATCGGCGTTCTGGCCAGGGGAAGGAACGCGGTCATTGTCGGCGATCCCAACCAGATGCCGCCCACCAACTTCTTTGCCAGGGAGATCGACCTGGTTGAAGATCCCCTGGAGGACGATCTGGGCAGCATTCTGGAGGACTGCATCGCTGTCAATATGCCCCAGCTCTATCTGTCCTGGCATTACAGAAGCCGCCATGAGAGCCTCATTGCCTTCAGCAATGAGCAGTTCTATGACGGACGTCTTTTTACTTTCCCCTCCTCGGACGACGGAGTCTGCAAGGTCTCCCTCGACTTTGTGGACGGCCTGTTTGAGAGCGGCGCCCGCCGCATCAACCGCGCCGAGGCGGAGGCAATCATCGCCGAGCTGCAGAGAAGGAGCAGGACACCGGAGACCAGCGGTCAGAGTGTCGGCATTGTCACCTTCAACATCCAGCAGCAGTCGCTGATCGAAGATCTCTATGATGAGGCCAGGCGGCAGGACCAGACACTGGCCCGCTGGGATCAACAGGCCGGTGAGCCCCTCTTTATCAAAAATCTTGAGAATGTCCAGGGCGACGAGCGCGATGTCATTCTCTTTTCGACTACTTACGGCCCTTCGCCGGAAGGGCGCATGAGCCTGAATTTCGGCCCCCTCAACCGCGAGGGAGGCTGGAAGCGCCTCAACGTTGCCATTACCAGAGCCCGGGAGGAGATGGTGATCTTCACCTCTATCCGGCCGGAAAAAGCCGGCCTGTCAGGCTCTCTTTCCACAGGCGTCCGCATGCTCGACGCTTTTCTCCGCTATGCCGCCTGCCAGACGCAGCGGGAGACAGCGGACTCTGCCCTTCCGGAGACAGCCGCAGCATCTGCAGCAAATACTGCATCCGCATCAGCTTCAGCAGATGCATCAGTTTCAGCAGCGGCATCAACAGCAGCAGACGCAGCAAATACTGTATCAGCATCAGCTGCAGGCGACGCATCAGTTTCGGCAGCTGCAACAACTACAGCAGACGAAGCAAATACTGCATCCGTATCAGCTGCAGCAGACGCATCAGCCGCCGACCTCGGCAGCCTCAGGCTCTCCATGGCGGGCACCTGGCTGCGCCGCAATGATCACGGAGTCAGCGGAATTGCTCTGGAAATAAAAGAGGCCCTGCAAAAGCAGGGCCTGAAGGCAGTCTGCGGGATCGGCCGTTCCTCTTTCCGGGTGGATCTTGGGATCACTGACCCGGCACAGCCGGAAAGGTACCAGCTCGGTATACTGCTGGATACAGAGCATCTGGAATCCGACAGGACTTTCTCCGACCTGGAGATCGGAAGAAAAAAGGTATTGGAAAATCTGGGCTGGAAGCTTTTGTCTGTGCGCGCCATCGACTGGTATGACAGCCCTGACAAGGTGCTGTCACAGATCACCGAAATGCTCCTCTAGCATCTGCTCGACTACGCTGTATCTGTTTTCAAAAAAGCCGCGGATCTCAGTATCCGTAATCTCTGCAAAATCGAGTCCGGAATCGTCTCCGAAAAACCGCCGGTAATAGATCTCCATGGCGTCACTCATCTCTTCTTGGTAGCGGTCCAGCATGGAGTCTACGGATTCGGGAGAGAAGATGGTCCTGCCGTATTCCAGGATACGGTCGCTGAAGGCCTGGCGGAACTCCTGGTTTTTGGACAGGCTCACAAAGAGAGGCGAGGGATCCTTGTTCAGCACATAGTTGAGGGTGTCATTGTCCTTGAGCTCGGAGGAAATGGCTGCCGAGTTCACATCGAAGAGGACCCAGCGCCAGCGACCGTCCATATAGGGCGAGTCCCCGGTGGGCTTTCCGGTGACGTCCAGGTTTTTGGGATTGGGATCGACCGGATCGGCGCCGTCCTGCGCATACTCCGCGTAGGCCTCCTCCGGTGCCTCTCTTGTCCGCCAGACGGCGTAGTTGCCGTTGGGCCAGTCGCCGCAGCGGGCACAGTAGATGAGGACAGCGTAGTAGTTGATGAAACTGTCCATGTCGATGAGCTCACAGGCCTGTTTGTAATTGTCCGGATCGGACATATCGTTTTCCGTGATGAACCGCGTCATCTTGTCCAGGAGTTTGCTGTCGCTCTCAAAGCCCACCTCGACTCCCTTGCTCTTGATCTCCAGGACATCTTCCTCGGGGACATTGTAATAATAACTGAAAAATTTCTCGTCGTATTTTTCCGTGAGGTGGTAGAGGCCCCAGAACTCGCCGTCCAGAAAGACCAGACAGGGCACGTAGTGCATGGCCGCAAAGCCCTGGTCTGCCGCCAGCTCTGAGACAAGGCGGTCCTTCTGTTTGGTGTAGAAGTCGTCGCCGCCGGTCGTCAGCGTGACGCGCTTGGGGTTAAAGCCCGTGCCGAAAAAGTCATAGTGGAAGGAAGTGTTGCCGTCGTAGTCCCTGCGGGCGTAGAGATTGAGGCTCTTGGGGTAAAATCCCCTGCTTCCGCCGCCCTGGATGCGGATCCCGGCCTCCTGCTGCAGGAGCAGGCTCCCCTCTTCATCGAAAAACTGTACATTTGCCTGGCGCTCCCAGTCGGCTCCCCGCCTGTTGTAATTGGCATCCCACCACCACCAGATATGGCGGTACCAGAGGCTGCTGTCGTTGAAGGAATCCGCAGCGGCAAAATCATCGAAGGCTTTGCCCATGACGTAGATGCCCTTGTCGTGGTCAAAGAGATTGGCGGGGTCGGTGACGATGGAGACGACTTTGACCTTTCCGTAACCCTGGCGGCCGTCATAGCCGACGAAATAGGAGGCGGTCTCGATCCCGCTGCGCTCGTCGTCCTCAGTATAAAAGACGGCGCGCAGGATGGTGCATTTGTCGACGGGATAGTCCGGAACCTTGTAGTTTTTGGACTCGTAACCTGGCGCCTGCTCTGCAAGGAGCTCCTCGTCAAAAGAGGGGGTCACATCCGTGCGCATGGAGTGCACATTTTCCTGTGCGGTCGCGTCGGAGATCTCGATCCCTCCCTTGTAGCGAAGGGTATTGTCCTGCCCGCGGACCGGTTCGGTCCCGTCCAGTGTATAATAGATCTCTTTGGTGGGCGCCTTGATCTTCAGGGTAAAGGCATCTTTATAAAAGCCCGACGGTTTGGAAAAAATGATCCGGTTGTTGCGGATCTCGTTATTTTCATATTCCTGCCGCGGCGCATGAAAGGCCAGTTCCCGGGGCAGCAGAAAAGCCGCCAGGACAAGGATGGCAAGAAACAGCGCAGGCACAAGCCTGCGCCGCTGGATTCCGATGATTTTCAATAGAGAGTTCATTTGATTCCTTTTTTAGTAAACAGCTGAAAGGGGAAACTCACCCGGTTTCTGAGCTTTTAATCCCTGACAAAGTAGTGGCGGCCCAGCCATTTGGATAGGCCGTCAAGACCGGGATAGACGATCCGCTCAGTGATATTGAGATGATCCAGCATGTCCCGGATCCGCCAGCGGAGTTCTTTTCGGATGATGTAGCGGGCGGTCAGGTCAGTGTGATCGTTCAAAAAGGATTCGATATCCAGCATCTGATCAGGTATTACGGAAAAGAAGGAATACTGGTTCATGATGCGGGGATCGAGGGAAGGCGGCTCAATGATGACCATGGACCGGTCCTTCATATCCTCATCATACTGATGTACGCTGCTGCACACCTCTCTGAGCATGTCCACCGAGAAAACGGTGGTGTTGTATTTTTTGATGATCGCGCGGTATTTCTCCGGCAGCATATCGTGCAGTTCGTGGATGTCGATGCGCCAGACGACAGAGTCCCGTCTGTCCATCTCCTCCAGATCGCTTTCTGTCATGGCAAAGTGCAGGGCGACCATGGGGGAAAAAGTCCAGTCCAGCAGTCTGGTCGGCAGTCCGTGATGCTGGCCCAGAATCATCTGGTTCCAGATGGAAGCCTCGATGGAGGGTTCCTCCAGAACAGCGTACTTGGTGAAATTGAGCAGCATGGGAGGCTCCAGCACATGGCTTTTCTCCTTGCAGTTGCGGCGCAGACTTGTAGAGAGCACGAAGGATGCGTCCGGCTCGCCTCTGTAGATAAAGAGGTTGCGGAAACGCCCCAGGTCCTCTCTGTATTCCTGCTCGGAAATCAGCTGAAACAGATCTTCCATGGTATTGATCTCGATGTCGTGGATCATGGCATTCTCCTTATTCCCCTGATCGCCGCCGGACTTTGAAATCGGAACCGGCGCATGCGGCTGCCGGCTGCACATGTCCCCATCCGGCCGGGGGTGCGGACAGCAGTATGCTGTGAACTAAATAATTATATCATAGATTTGTGTCAAGAGGTTGCTGAAAAACATCTTGCACTGCCCGCAGGCCCGTGCTATAATCGTTAATGCTGTTTGGAACAGCGAAGCTTACAGAACACTTTTGAATCATACGGGGCGCTTAAACCAGTATCCGGATCTGACCGGCATCAGGCGTCCAGGTAAGGAGGAAAAAATGAGAGAGGGAATCCATCCCAAGTATTATCAGGCAACTGTTACCTGCAACTGCGGCAACACATTCGTGACCGGTTCCACTTCTCCGGAAATCCACGTCGAAGTTTGCTCCAAGTGCCATTCTTTCTACACCGGCACGCAGAAGACAGCGGCTGCCAAGGGACGTATCGATAAGTTCAACAGGAAATATGGCCTGGGCACCAACTAATATTGATACCGAAATGCAGACGGCAAGGCAGCAGAGGTTCACTCCCCTGTGTCTTGCCGTTGTTGTTGTAGAAAAGATTCTTTTGCAGAAAAGATTTTGTTGCAGAAAAGATTCTGTTATAAAAAGATTCTGTTGTAAAAAAGACTCTTTACATACAAAGATTCAGAATGACCGGCGACATCCGGGATGACCGGTCAGTATTTCAGATGATTGGTTATAGATTGATTGGTTATAGATTATGAAAGAATGCAGACAGCACAACTCCGGGATCGGCGGACAGGCGGTCCTTGAAGGCGTCATGATGCGCAACAAGGACAAATACGCCATCGCGGTGCGAAAGAGCGACGGCAGCATCATAGTAAAGGAAGAGACCTATAAGGGGATCCTGGCGGGGTCTCCTCTCAAAAAGATTCCTTTTGTGCGGGGAATTTTTGTTTTCATCGATTCCATGATCCTGGGACTCCGCTGCACCGATTATTCCGCCACCATCTACGCGGAAGACGATCCGGATGCGGAGCCGGAGGAAAAAGAGGAAGGTCTGGACGCAGAGCAAGGCCAAAAGGCGGCTGAAGCAAAGAGTACGGCTGCGGCCGGGCCTAAAGAAGAGAAAAAGAGTCAGGTCAGGCCCGAAGAAGACCGGGAGGACAAGGAATCTCTGGGCGAGCGGATCATGATGACACTGGTCATGATCGTCAGCCTGGTCATCGCGCTGGGTCTGTTCATGGCGCTTCCGGTCTTTCTGGCCTCTCATGTGGTCCGCTTTCTCGGCAATCCCGCCCTGCTCTCCCTGTTTGAGGGCGTGATCCGCATTGCCATTTTCGTCATCTATATTCTTCTGATCTCGCAGATGAAGGATATCCGCAGACTGTTTCAGTATCACGGTGCAGAGCACAAATGCATCAACTGCCTGGAGAGCGGGCATGAACTGACAGTGGAAAATGCCTCAAAGGCGACGAGACTTCACAAGCGATGCGGCAGCAGCTTCATTCTGTTTGTCATGCTTGTCAGCATCGTTCTGTTTTTCTTTATCAGAGTCAGAAATCCTCTGGCGCGGGTGGGGATCCGCATCCTGCTCCTGCCGGTGATCTCCGGCATCTCCTATGAACTGATCCGCTTTGCGGGAAGCTCCGACAACCCCGTGATCGCCCTCCTGTCCAAGCCCGGCCTCTGGCTGCAGGGACTGACGACCAGGGAGCCGGACCCGGAGATGATCGAGGCGGCCATTGCGTCCGTAGAGGCGGTTTTTGACTGGCGCGCCTATCTGACGTCGGATTTCGGAATGACCTTTGACACAGCTGCTGAAACGGGAGACAGCTAATGGACAGGATAGAAAGCACAGCTGAAACAGGACACGGCGCAGCTGCAGCGGTGTCCGGTCGGCAGGCAGAGGTTTTTGCCTGCAGACAAGTCTATGAAGAGGGAGCTGCCCTCCTGCAGGAACTGGAGGAGGGCAGTCTTGATGCGCGTCTTTTGCTGGAGCATTACTGCGGGATTCCCGCCTACAAGCTGCTGGCGGACCCGGAAACGGCCGTCGATGCGGCAGCCAGGCAGGCCTATCTGGACGGGATCCGCAGAAGAGCAGCCAGGGAACCGCTGGCATACATAGTGGGAGAGCAGTCCTTTATGGGACTGCCCTTTGTCGTATCACGGGATGTTCTGATCCCGGAGCAGGATACGGAAAATATGGTCGAAGAGGCCCTGCGCCATCTGGAGGACGGCTCCAGAATCCTGGATCTGTGCACCGGAAGCGGATGCATTCTGCTCAGCCTCCTGCATTACTCCAATGACTGCGTCGGCGTCGGCACGGATATTTCCGCCCCCGCCCTGGAGATCGCGCGCAGGAATGCGGATGCTCTGGGACTCTCCGGACGGGTCATGTGGATGCAGGGCGATCTGTTTGATGCCCTGCCGCCGGTTTCCGAAACAGACAGAAGTCCCTTTGAGAATATTTTTATACGGCCTGAAAAATATGATATGATTATAGCAAACCCGCCATACATCCGGTCAGATGTGATCGACACGCTGGCACCGGAAGTGTGCTGTGCAGAGCCCAGGCTTGCTCTGGACGGCGGAGCGGACGGGCTTGATTTTTACCGCAGGATCATAAGGCAGGCCCCTGCCCATCTGGTGATCGGAGGCAGGATCATGCTGGAGATCGGATTCGATCAGGCTGAGGATGTCGCAGCCCTGCTGCAGGAGAACGGCTACTACGGTGTGGAAGTCATCAGGGACTACGGCGGCAATGACAGGATCGTGACCGCGGTCAGAAGTGTAAAACAGGATTCACCTACTTGAGGAATAATACTATATGTTTGAAAAAATGGAGGGTGTTGTCCTCCGATATGAGGATCTGTCCCGGGAACTGATGAGCCCGGATGTGGCATCCGATCCCAGACGCTTCCGCAATCTCATGAAAGAACAGAGTGATCTGGCTCCCCTGGTGGAGACCTACCAGGCCTACAAAAAAGCGGGTGCGGATGCCGAAGATGCCCAGCTGATGCTGGAAGAGGAGAGCGATGAGGAGATGCGCGCCCTGGCCAAGGAGGAACTGGCGGCGGCCCGCAGCGAGGTCTCCGAGCTGGAGGAAAAACTCAGGATCCTGCTTCTTCCCAAAGATCCCAATGACGATAAAAATGTAATTGTCGAGATCCGCGCCGGCGCGGGCGGCGACGAGGCCGCTCTTTTTGCCGGTGAAGTCTACAGAATGTATGTGCATTATGCCGAGGGACGGGGCTGGCGCGTGGAGACGGTCAGCTTTGAAGAGATCGGGATCGGCGGCATGAAATCGATCAGCTTTATCATCTCCGGAAAAGGAGCCTATTCAAGGCTCAAATATGAGAGCGGCGTCCACCGCGTACAGCGGGTACCCGTGACGGAGTCCGGCGGCAGGATCCATACATCGACCTGCACCGTCGCAGTGATCCCGGAAGTCGATGAAGATATTCAGATCGATATCCCGGACAAGGATGTTCGCATAGACGTCATGCGTGCCTCCGGCAACGGCGGACAGTGCGTCAACACGACGGACTCCGCAGTGCGCCTGACCCACTATCCGACCGGCATCGTCATATACAGCCAGACCGAGAAATCCCAGCTGCAGAACAAGGCCAAGGCCTGGGCACTCCTGCGCGCAAAGCTCTATGACATGGAGATGCAGCGCCGCCACGACGAAGAGGCGGATCTGCGCCGCAGTCAGATCGGCACAGGAGACCGATCCGAGAAGATCCGCACCTATAACTTCCCGCAGGGACGTGTGACGGACCACCGGATCAAATGCACGCTCTATAAGCTGGATTCTTTTTTGAACGGGGATATGGATGACATCATCGATCCCCTCATCGCGGCAGATCAGGCAGCCAAGCTTCAAAAAACGGCCGATGCCGCTTTTTGAAGCTGAAAGGATGCATTCTGCATCCTTCCTGATTCCCTTGAAGAAACCCTCCGGGCTTTCTCCTCGGGGGCGCGGCGCGCAGGGCGCGCCGGCCTTTCAAGGCCAGGCTTTAAAAAACGGCTGATGCAGTCTGCTGAAGCTGAAAGGATACCTGGTATCTTTTCATAATTACTTACATAAGGGGGACAAGATGGCAAACTTATTCGGTGCAATTGACGTCGGAAGCCATGAGATGGAGCTCAAAGTCTTTGAACTGTCCAAGAAGAACGGCATCCGTCAGATCGATGACG
>DGRU01000113.1:19952-24405 GCA_002390025.1 Lachnospiraceae bacterium UBA4380 | reverse complement strand
CGCAGCCGCCCCGGACCGGGCGGATTTTCAAGGGCAGGAGAAAGGAACTTGCCTGGATCGGCGAACAATTCCGGCACAGGAAAAGTCCGGTCTGGATCACCGGAGACGGCGGCTGCGGCAAGACTTCCCTTGCCCTGCAGTATGCCGCCGAAGCAGCGGACGGATGCTGTATTAATGCGCCCTTTCACGAAGACCTTTTGAATACCATCGCCGGAATCCGGTTTCAGGACAGGCTCCGCTGGGAAGAGATTTCCCCGGAGGATCTTTTTAACTTCCATCTGTCCCGGATCACCCGCTACGGAGGACGCCTGCTCCTGATCATCGACAACTTTGACGCCGAGGACTATGACCGCACCTTTTTTGAAATGATGGGAGAGGTCTGTGAGGCGGATCCGGAGCAGAGGACCAACGGGGATATTCTGGATATGCTCTGCCGGACCGGGGCCGATATTCTCTTTACGACCAGGCTCTTCGTGCCGCCCCAGTATCCGTCGGTCAGCCTGTCCGCGGAGGACCACCTTCTGTCGCGCGCGGAACTGACGGAGCTTGCAAAAGAGATCTACGACGATCACATCTGGACGGAGGCAGAGGAGGTGATGATGGAAGAAATCATCCTCTCCGTGGGAAAGCATGTCATGGTCGTTGAACTGATCGCGGCAGCTCTGAAATATGATGCCGGATTCAGCACCATTGAAGAGGCTCTGGCAAAGGTGCGCAGCGGAAGATATTCGCAGATCGGCGGCGCAGGCAGCGGCCGTTACCGGGGGGCGCCCGATGTGTACAGTCAGATGTCCGGGCTGTTTTCTTTTGCTGTTTTTTCAAAAGAAGAGCAGCTTCTGCTCCGCATCCTGTCCCTGCTTCCTGTAAGCGGGATCGAGCGCGGACTCTTTATGGAACTGTGCGAAGGGACTTTCCGCCCGGAGGTCCTGCGGGGCATGCTCCTGCGCTTCCGCGACCTGCACCTGGTCAGTGCCGGAAGAATGATTTCCATGCACCCGGTGACTGCGGACCTGGCAGCGGACAGACTCCTGCCGGACGCGGAAAACTGCGGGGACTTTATCCGGCGCGCCCTCTCTTACTATGAACAGTACACGGAGAAGAAGCAGGATTACGGCCTCCTGGCACAGGTTTCCCGCCTGCTCATGCGGCTTTATAGAAGGCTGGGGAACACGGAGCGTGAGGCGGCGGATGGACAAGGCCCTGAAGAAAAAATCGGGCAGGTTCGGCTGAAGACAGGAACCGGCTCAGAACAGGCCGGTCAGGCCGGTGCGGACAGAAGAGCGGAGGCAGGACAGGCAGGAAGCCACAGAACAGTGGAGGCAGGACAGGCAGGAAGCCACAGAACTGCAGAGACCGGTCAGGCCGGTACAAATAGAGAGACTGGTGCAGGGCAGGCAGAGAGAGCAGGGGCAGAAAGCTCCGGCGGTGCGGAGCGCGAGCAGGCGGCCTGGAAGGCGTCCCTGATCGAGTACGAGACAGGACATCCGCAGGCTGCGCTGCAGTGGGCCTATGAGGCGGAAGATGCTGTCCGAAGGCTCCCGGCTTCGGCCTCCTCTGCTTACCTCAGCGCATCCGTGTGCAAAGCCTGCGGACAGGCGGAAAGTGCGCTGGGCCGCTTTGAGGACGCCATGGCGCACTATCATCGCGCCATCGGGCTGCAGGAATCCATGATAGGCGGCGGAATCCCGGACATCGCGATCACCTATAATGATCTTGCAGTGGTGCTGTATGAAATGGAGGAGTACGGGGAGGCGGAAGAACTTCTGAAAAAGGCTCTTGGGATCCAGACGGAAAGCTATGGACCCGACAGCTTTGTGCTGGCCACGACCTGCAGCAATCTGGGCCTGGTCTGCTCCGGATGCGGCGAGCACGAAAAGGCAGTGGAATATTATGAAAAAGCGCTGGAACTGCACCGGAGCTATTACGGGGAGCTGCACCCGGGCACCGCTGTCATCTGCTGTAATCTGGGGCAGGAATTCAGCGATCTCTCTCAGATGGAAAAGGCCCGTACCTATTTTGACCGCGCGCTGAGGATCAATACAGAGCTCTTCGGTGAGGACTTCGCCGGGAATGCCGGGATCTGCAACAATGTCGGCCTGCTCTTCGATGAGCTCAGCCGGCGGGCCTGTGACGAGGGACGCGGGGAGGAGGCGGATACCCTGCTCGACGAGGCTTTCCGATGGTACTGGAAGGCACTCTCCATTCTGGAAAAACAGTATGGGACCGAAAACCCCCACAGGGCGGATCTGTATAACAATCTTGCGGAGGCGTATCTGCTCAGAGGAGACTTCAAAAAGGCTTCCCGCTGTTTTGAAACCGCCATCGCGATCCTGGAAAAAATATTCGGCCCGGATCATCCGCGCACGCAGGCGGTCAAGGAGGATTATGCGGCCGTTAGGGAATGAACCTTCACCCCCATGCGCTGCACTGGCTCCTATGGATGTGGTACTCTGCTGCTCCGCTTTATAGAAAAAGAAAAAGCCATCCGCCGGGGCTGTGCCCGGCCGGATGGCTCTTCTGCTGTTTCAGCGCGCGATCCCCATTATGCCGCGCAGTGCATGTTGCGTCAGCTGAGCTGCGGGGGACGCGTGCAGGCAGGCGTGCATAAAGGAAAACGCCTTCTTTATGCTGCGATCATTACTGTAAGGACTGGGCCAGTTTTGTGTTGATCCGGCCCATGACCTCCGTGTAATAGACCAGCTCTTCATTGGACATGTCTTCGTCGTCCCCGATCTTTTCGAGAGCTTCCATGGTCTCCGTGTAATCCTTCATGTATTCGGCGTAATCCGCCATCATTGTAACAGAGTCTGCCCCGCTGGCGTTCTGGTATTTTTCCATGAATTCAATGTAGGAATCAAAGAATGTCTCGTACTCGTCCATCGCCGCTTTGAAGGAAGGACGGATCCCGTTGACGGGGGCGTCGTCCCCGGCCTCTTCATCGGCGTCTGCATCATCCGCATCTGCCTCTGCGGCCTCGTTTTCCCCGGTTTGCTCATCCGCCGGGGTCTCCTCTTCCTGAGTCTCTGTCTCCTTCGCTTCTTCCGGAGCTTCTGCCTCCTCCTTCTCTTCCTCAGCAGCCTCTGTCTCCTCCTGCTTCTCTTCCTGCGGCTCCGACTCTGCTGTCTGTGTTTGGGCGGGAGCCGTCACCTGTTCACTTTCTGATTTGGAGCCCTTGCCTCTCATCATGGAAAAAACGATGAGCAGCACGACGATCAGAATAATCCAGGGCAGTTTTTTCTTCTTCTTTTTCATGTTATCCTCCAATAAAAACAGTTATAAACGGGGTTTACACTTGCGGCCGCGGGCAGACGCCCGCGGTCACGCGTGCCGGAACAATGATCCCTTGTGTATCCGTCCTCTTCGAAGTTTTTACACTCCCAAGCGGGTATATAAAATATATCCTCCGCACAGGCCGGCCTCTATGCAAAACACGGGGATTGAAGCCCCCAATTTTGCGCTCCGGGCGCAAAAAAACGCCTCCCGCCTGGCGCTTTTATCAGAAGCGGCAGACAGAAGGCGGTTTGCTTTGCCGGGAACAAGTCCCTCTTATCTCAGTGGGGGGAGGATCCCCGTTTTATAAGCGGCGGGTAAAAACAGCAGCCTGCCCGACTCAGTGGGCAGCGGATCAAAGCTGTGAGGCGACGTCCAGGGCGACCTCCATCATGTCGGTGAATTTGTTCTGGCGTTCCTCGGGAGTCGTCGCCTCGCCGGTGACCAGGGAGTCGGAGACTGTGAAGATTCCCAGAGCCTTGACATCCGCGTGGGGATTGACCGGAATCTCTGTATCCGGATCGGAGCCTTCCGCTGCATAGGCGGCGCGGACGGCGTTGCAGTAGAGGGCATAGGTCTCCATCTCGACACCCAGACAACCCATTTTTGCCCAGTCTTTCCAGAGGGGTTTTTCTTTGTAGAAGATGTCTGTGGACAGGATGTTGCCCACGGCGTAGGGGAAGCCGTGCTCATCGGCGGACAGGACCGCCCTGCGGAGCAGGTCATAGGAGGCGATCGCCGAGAAGGTCCCGTGAAGATCGTACTGGTAGGCGTAGTTGGAATCTGTGCAGGCGCCCTGGGCGATAAGGATATCGCCGATCCTGACCTGTCGATTGATGGCGCCGCAGGAGCCGATGCGGATCAGGTTTTTGACCCCGTACTCATGGATCAGCTCATAGGTGTAGATGCCGATGGAGGGCATGCCCATACCGGTTCCCATGACCGAGATCCTCTTGCCTTTATAGAGGCCGGTGTAGCCGTGCATATTGCGGACAGAGTTGAACTGGACCGGATCCTCGAAATAGGTCTGCGCGAGTTTTTGGGCGCGGAGCGGGTCTCCGGGAAGGAGGATGGTTTCAGCGATGTCTCCGGGATTGGCTGTATTATGAGGTGTTGGCATTTTTACCTCCTCTTCTGAATTCAAAAGCTGTTTATGAAGCAACAATTATGAACAATGATTTTG
>DGRU01000113.1:0-19905 GCA_002390025.1 Lachnospiraceae bacterium UBA4380 | reverse complement strand
TATGAACAATGATTTTGAAGCAATGATTATGGAGCATGGTGCATAAGATCATTGGAGTTACAGACAGCTCGTTACACTGCACGTCCTGCCGAGGACGTGTAACGACGGCTTTATTATATCATAGATTCGTGACCGGTAACGCTTGTCTTTTTGATTGCTTTGGATTACACTGATTCGCTGAAGACAATTACATCAATCTGCCGGGGGAGTAAAGACAGCAATGGAAAAGAAAAACAGAAGCATATGGCTGATCACCGGTGTACTGATCATGCTGGTGGCGGGTACGGTCTATACCTGGACCATCATATCGAGGTCGATCGCAGCGACATTTCCGGACTGGAGCGCACAGACCCTGTCCATGACTTTTACGATCACTATGATGGGATACGCGGCCGGAGGCATGGTGAGCGGAGTCCTCATGAAAAAGACCGGGCCCAAGGTCATTCTGGCCCTGGGAGCAGTCCTGTTCCCGGGAGGCATGATGCTCTCCTCCTTTGCACAGACGCCGGGCCTTCTCTATATCGGCTTCGGTGCCATGTGCGGTCTGGCCACGGGACTCTGCTATAACTCGACTGTCAGTACGGTGTCCGCCTGGTTCCCGGACAAGCAGGGCGTAGCCTCGGGCACGCTGCTCGCGGGATTCGGAATGAGCAGCTTTATCGCGGGCAAGCTCTTTGCGGCCTTTGCGCCGGCGGACGGGAGCCGCCTGTGGGCGGCAGGTCTGCGTGTGCTGGCGGTTCTGGCTCTGGCGGTCCTGCTTCTGGGGATCATCGTCATGCGCACGCCCAAAGCCGGAGAAGCCGCAGCGGCAGCGGGCGGCTCAGGCAGCGGTGCTTCCTCCAAAAAGAAAGCAGGCAGGGAGCCGGCAAGCGACATTCCTACAACCGAAATGATCAAAAAGGGCTCTTTCTGGCTTTTCTATGTCTGGATCGCACTCCTGACCGCTTCCGGACTCATGCTTGTCTCGCAGGCGAGCGGAATTGCGGCAGAGGTCGGGACGACTCTGTCCGGCAGCACCATTGCGACGGCAGTCGGTATGATCTCCATTCTCAATGCTGTCGGTCGCATCTGCACCGGGACGGTCTATGACCGCTTCGGCTACAGGATCACTATGCTCATGGTCATGATCTTCTTTGGCTTTTCCGCGGTCATGATGCTTCTGGCCATCAGGACCGGCATATTTGCACTGGTTGTGATCGGATTTGCGGCCGGCGGATTTGCCTACGGCGGCAACGCTTCCATCAGTCCGCCCATGATCGCGGACTTTTACGGCAGGACCTGGTATGCCACAAACTTTGCCCTGATTCCGACCAATGCCCTGTTTACTTCCTTTGCGTCCGTTCTGGCAGGCCGGATTTATGACCAGACACACTCTTACCTCTATCCCCTGCTTCTGCTGTTCGGCGCGATCGTTCTGTCTGTTGTGATCTCCTTTATGATCCGCAGGCCGGGAGAGGGAAAGAAGACTGAAAAATAAAGAGGAGACAGGTGAGGAGACAGGGGACGGTTCTGGAGGAGACAGGAGACACAGAACCGTCCCCTGTCTCCACCCATCTGCATTTTGACAAAGGGGGAAACATGAGGGACCTTCAGGAAGCCCCTGACAGGGAGTGGGATGAAAAACTGGGGATCATTACGGCGGGAGCGGGAGAAGATTCCGTTGACACAGTGAATTTCCGCTACGAACCGACACCCTATGCAGTGCTGGAGCGTCTTGCCGGCAGCGGTCTGATCGGACCGGACAGTGTTCTGATCGATTACGGCTGCGGAAGGGGACGCTGCCCGCTCTTTCTGCATGCAAAAACCGGCTGCCGGGCCATCGGAATTGATCACAATCCCGTGCTGGTCGGCGAGGCGAAAGCCAACCTGGAGAGGATGAAGGCTGAAAAGCAGGCAGTCACCTTCCGCAGGATGAGAGCGCAGGACTACCGGGTGACAGGTGAGGATTCCTTTTACTTTTTCAATCCTTTCTCCGAGGTGATCCTGCAGGCGGTCCTGCAGGAGATCATCGCTTCCTGGTATGAGAATCCCAGGCAGGTGTATCTGTTTTTTTATTACCCCAAGGACGAGGACGTCGCGCTCCTGTCCATGTATGATGAGATTTTCTTTTACGATGAGATCGACTGCACAGATCTGTACGGCGGACAGGATAAGAGGGAGAGGGTTCTGATCTACGAACTCTCTGCCGGAGATTAATCAATGAAGATCAATCAATAATGAGAGGCGCCGGGAATACAATGCAGGTATTTTCCGGCGCTTTTTTTGACGGCCGGCGGGCTGTGCGCTTGTAAGAGCGCTTGTAAGAGAACAAAATCCTTATTGCAATATACCCCATATGGGTATATAATCCCTCTTGTGAATACCCGCAGGGGGTATCTGCGGGTTTCCGATTTGTTTTAGGAGAACATTATGAACCTGTTTCTTGCCAGCATTTTATTTTCTGCAATCATACTGATCTACTGGATCATTTTGGAGATGTTCACCGTCATGTTCCGCATTACCGGACTTCCGGATGACAAGGCCCGCTTTCAGGTACTTTCCATCCTGACGGGAGCCGGGTATACGACCAAGGAGAGCGAGAGCTTTGTGTCTTCCAAAATGCGCCGCAAGCTGGCACAGGTGACTATGCTCTTCGGCTATGTCTTCAATGTGTCGATCGTATCTGCCCTGGTAAACGTCTTCTTCTCCCTGAAAGAGGCGCAGGTCGATACATTCTTTGTCGGTATTGTCGTACCGCTGATCATCGCAGCCCTTGTGATCCGCCTGATCCGGACCCGTTTCATACGGAAAAGAATCGACCGGGTTTTCAGCCGGATCGCGGGAAAGATCATGAAGCAGGACAAGGTCAACACAGTCCTTCTGATGGACTATATCGGACATGATTCCATCGCAAACGTGATCCTCAAGGAGGTCCCGGAACCGCTCGCCGGCAAGACCCTGGCGGAGAGCAGGCTCAAGCAGGAGCACGGCATTCAGGTCCTTCTGGTCGAGAGAGGGGGAATCGAGATTGAGAGGGCAAAGGCGGATACAGTCTTTCTGCCCGGTGACCGCCTGACGGTTTTCGGCACCTATAAGGAGATCAGCCAGGTTTTCCAGGCGGAGGAGCGTTTTTTCTAAGAGAAAGCAATAGCGGCATGGCTTTCGGAGCTTCAGAGGGAATGGAAAGCCTGTTACGAGGAGAGCGGTATGCTCTGAAAAGAAAAAAGGAAGGGTTTCATGAGAGATCAGGAACAGGAGATACTGAACAGCATTATAGAACCGGAGGCAGAGACAGAACTGCTTTTGACAGAACCGCTTTTGGCAGAACCGGGAATAGAGGAAAAGGTAAACCCGGAACCTGCCGTGGACTCGTGCTGCTGCGGAGAACGCAGAAAGCTGCGCTCCGAGAAGGAATATAAGGACCTGCTCAACCGGCTCAGCCGGATCGAAGGTCAGATCCGGGGGATTAAGGGAATGGTCGAGCGGGATGCCTACTGTATTGATATTCTCAACCAGGCATCCGCCGCCAGCAGCGCCCTCTCCAGCTTCTGCAAGGTCATCCTCTCCAGTCATATCCGCACCTGTGTGACCGAGGATGTCAGGGAGGGGCATGAAGAGAAGGTGGACGAACTGGTGAAAACACTGCAGAAGATGATGCGCTGAGAACAGAGCACTTTTCAAAAGATGACCGGATTCAAGAGGATAAGCGGATTCAAAAAGATAACTGGATTCAAGAAAACAGCGGGATTCAGGAGGTAACAGGATGGAACAGTATACAGTCACAGGAATGAGCTGCGCGGCCTGCCAGGCCCGCGTGGAAAAGGCGGTTTCCAAACTGGAGGGCGTGACGAGCTGCAACGTGAGCCTTCTTACCAACACATTGGCGGTGGAGGGCGATGTGTCGCCGGAGACCGTCATGCAGGCAGTGGAAAACGCGGGATACGGCGCCTCGCCCAAGGGCACGGGAGAAGCCTCCGGCGCTTCGGGAAGAGGGGCAGGAAGTCTCTCCGCAAAGCTGGCCGCGGAGGAAGATGCATTGAAGGACCGGGAGACGCCGGTCCTGAAGAGACGTCTTCTGACCTCACTGGGATTTTTGCTCGTGCTCATGTATTTCTCCATGGGACACATGATGCTGGGATTCCCCCTTCCGGCTTTTTTCCATGACAACCATATCGCCATGGGCCTTCTGCAGCTGCTGCTGGCGGGCATCGTCATGGTGATCAACCAGAAGTTTTTTATCAGCGGTTTCAAGAGCCTCTTTCACGGCGCCCCCAATATGGATACCCTGATCGCCCTGGGATCGGGCGCTGCCTTTGTCTACAGCACAACCATGCTCTTTGCCATGACCAGGGCCCAGGTCGACGGAAACACGGCAGCGGTCTCTCAGTACATGATGGAGTTTTATTTTGAGTCCGCGGCCATGATCCTGACCCTGATCACCGTCGGCAAGATGCTGGAGGCCAGGTCCAAGGGCAGGACCACGGACGCCCTCAAGAGCCTGATGAAGCTGGCACCCAAGACAGCGACGGTCGTCCGGGACGGGCAGGAGCAGGAGATTGGAATCGATGATGTCAGAAAGGGCGATATCTTCGTGGTGCGCCCGGGCGAAAACATACCCGTGGACGGTATTGTCCTGGAGGGGACGAGCGCGGTCAATGAGGCGGCGCTGACGGGCGAAAGTATCCCTGTGGATAAAAAGCCCGGCGATGAGGTATCTTCGGCGACCCTGAACCAGTCGGGCTTTCTGCGCTGTGAGGCGACCAGAGTGGGCGAGGACAGCACCCTGGCCCAGATCATACAGATGGTCAGCGACGCGGCGGCCACCAAGGCCCCGATCGCAAAGCTGGCGGACACGATCTCCGGCGTCTTTGTGCCGGCGGTCATTGCTATCGCCCTGCTCGTGACCTTTGTCTGGCTGGTGCTCCTGCACCGGCCCATCGGTTTTGCACTGGCGCGCGGTATTTCCGTCCTGGTGGTCAGCTGCCCCTGTGCCCTGGGACTGGCGACGCCCGTTGCCATCATGGTGGGCAACGGAATGGGGGCAAAAAACGGTATCCTCTATAAAACAGCGGAAGCCCTGCAGGAAACCGGCAATGTGCAGATCGTGGCCCTCGACAAGACCGGTACCATCACCAAAGGCGAGCCGGTGGTCACGGACATTCTTCCCGCGGAGGGTGTGACAGAGGAGGAACTCCTGAGCCGGGCGGCTGCGCTGGAATCCCGCAGCGAGCACCCTCTGGCCAGAGCCATCATCGGTTTTGCAGAGCAGAGAGCGGAGCAGGATACGCAGACCGGAAAGACCGGGAGCGCCGCACAGAAGGAAGCGGAGATCACGGATTTCCGGGCTCTTCCCGGGAACGGACTGACAGCAGGGGTCGACGGCCGCAAAATGGCGGGCGGAAATCTGTCCTTTATCACCGGTCAGCTCTCCGGCGCCCGGCAGGCCGGGGACACCATTCGTGAGACAGCGGAAAAGCTTGCCGAAGAAGGAAAAACACCTCTGTTCTTTGCCTGTGACGGCCAGTATCTGGGTACGATCGCCGTCGCGGATACCATGAAGGAGGACAGCGCGCAGGCCATCGCGGAGCTTAGGGGAATGGGCATCCACGTGGTCATGCTGACCGGCGACAACCGCCGCACTGCCGAGGCCATCGGCCGCCAGGCGGGCGTCAATGAGGTCGTGGCCGGCGTCCTGCCTGCGGGCAAGGAGGAGGTCATCCGCCTGCTGCAGGAGAAAGGAAAGACAGCCATGGTCGGCGACGGCATCAACGATGCTCCCGCCCTGACCCGGGCCGACATAGGCATCGCCATCGGCGCCGGCACGGACGTCGCCATCGATGCCGCAGATGTCGTGCTCATGAAGAGCCGCCTGACAGACGTCAGCGCTGCCGTTCGCCTGAGCCGCCAGACTTACAAGACTATTTTGTGGGGCCTCTTCTGGGCACTGATCTACAACTCCATCCTCATCCCCGTTGCCGCGGGCCTTCTGGTCCCGCTCGGCATTACCATGGATCCCATGTTCGGCGCGCTCGCCATGAGCCTCTCGAGCTTCTGTGTGGTCACCAACGCGCTCAGGCTCAACCTCATGCAGGTGCACAGCGCCGCTAAGGATACAGACAACTGGAAAAACCGCAAAAAGAATCCGCTCCCGCTCGACGCGGACGGAAAGCTTCTGGGAGAGTACAGCCGTCAGAAGGAACTGGAACAGCAAAAAGCGCTGGAAGCGCAGAGAAAGGAGAATATGATGACAAAGACAATGGAGATCAAAGGAATGATGTGCCCTCACTGTGAGGCAACTGTAAAGAAGGCCATCGAAGCAGTTGCAGGAGTAACCGGCGCGGAAGTCAGCCATGAGAAGGGCACTGCGGTTGTCTCCATGGACGCCGAGGTCGCAGACGATGTTCTCAAAAAGGCAGTCGAGGACAAGGACTACGAAGTGCTGGGCATCGCATAAGAGACAGGCTCTGCCGAATGATCAGACGCGGGGGACGGTTCTGGCTGATTCAGAACCGTCCCCAATGACTCACCTAGTCTGTTATAATTATTTGCAGGAACAGTCCTTCATTCGAATTGAAACAGGAAAGGGGACAGATATGGCAGACGAACTTTCTTTATACAGATTCTGGCTGGAAAAACTGCCGGCAGACGATCCGCTGCATGCGGAGCTCCTGGCAGTTGAAGGAAATGAAAAGGAAATCGGAGACCGTTTTTATCAGGAGATCGTGTTCGGCACGGCCGGCCTGCGCGGCATCTGCGGGGCGGGCACAAACCGAATGAACCGGCTGACGGTGGGGCGTGCCACAAAGGGAATTGCGGACTTCATTCTGGATTCCGGAGAAGACCCCGCGAAAGGGGTGGCGATCGCCTATGACTGCCGGTATTTCTCCAAAGAGTTTTCGGAGCTGGCGGCTTCGATTCTGATGGGGAGCGGCATCCATGTCTACCTGTTTCCCTCCATGCGCCCGACGCCGGAGCTCTCCTTTGCCATCCGCAAATACGGGACTGTGTCCGGCATCAACATGACCGCCAGCCACAACCCCAAGGAATACAACGGCTATAAGGTCTATTGGAAGGACGGCGCCCAGATTTCCGGCGGTGTCTCGGACGGGATCCTGGAGCGGATCCGGAAGCTGGATCTGTTTGACGACTTCGGCGGGATCTCCCTGGAGCAGGGAAAGGAGAAGGGACTCCTGACTATGCTGGGAGAGGAGACGGACAGGGCTTATCTGGACTATGTCTACTCCATGCGGCAGCGCACTGACTGCGAGCTGGACAAGTCTGTCTGTGTGGTCTACACACCCCTGAACGGAGCGGGCAGCATTCCCATGGCGACGGTGGCCGCGGAACTTGGTTACGACCATTTCTATATCGTGCCGGAGCAGAAGGATCCCGACCCGGAATTTACCACCGTGGGCTATCCCAACCCCGAGGATCCCAAAGGCTTTGAACTTGCCGAAAAACTCGGAAAAGAGGTCGGCGCGGAGGTCCTGATCGCGACGGATCCCGACAGCGACCGCATGGCGATAGAGATTCCGGACGGAAAGGGCGGTTATGTGCCCCTCAACGGCAACCAGACCGGCGCTCTGCTCATTGCCTACATGGCGCAGAGCCAGAAGGAGGCGGGAAGCCTTCCCAAAAAGGCCGGTATGATCAAGTCGATCGTCACAGGAGACCTGGGAAAGGCAATCTGCAAGGCCAACGGGATCCGTGTCTACGAGGCTCTGACAGGCTTTAAAAATATCTGCGGTGTGATTCCCCGTCTGGAAGAAGAGGGATACAGCTATTTCTTCGGTTATGAGGAGAGCATCGGCTGTGCCCCGGGCGAGGCGGTCCGCGACAAGGACGGCGTCTGCGCCGCTATGCTGGTGATGGAACTTGCCGCCTGGTGCAAAAAGCGGGGAGAGACCATCGGCGATGCCCTGGAGGCCCTCTATCAGAAATACGGCTACTATGCGGAGGACCAGGTATCGGTTGTCCTCAAGGGCCAGGAGGGCGCCGCCAGGATCGGACGCATCATGGATGCTTTCCGCGGCAATCCCCCCAGGGAATACGGTTCCCTGCAGGCAGTGGAGATCATCGACTATATCAAGGGCTATGAGGACATCCCTGCATCCAACGTCCTGAAATTCATGATGAATGACGGCAGCTGGTTTGCCATGCGCCCTTCGGGGACAGAGCCCAAGATCAAATTCTACTATTACGCCGTCGCAAAAAAACGTAAGGATTCCGAAGCCCGCGTTGAAGAAATGAAAAATGCAGTAAACAAGATCATCGATACCATCAAGTGACACTTGAGCGGTTAGAGAAGCGTTCGTTAGAGAAGCGCTCGTTAAAAAAACCGGCAGCAGCTGTTTTGCATAGGCAGCTGCTGCCGGTTTTTGGCCTGCAGATTTGTTCTTCGATTTTTCGTGCAGAGGCAGCCGGAGCAGCCTGTCCATGACTGTAAACCCGATACCTGCAGCCCTTCGTCGGTCTTTCGTCAAAACTCAGTAAGTCGTAGAAACATCAACGTCGGGAGCGATCACAATCCTGTAATCGGGATAGGCTTCCCGCACTTCCCTGTAGAGAATCTCCAGGGCTTCTTTGGGGTTGATCTCAAAGCTCATGACGACATCGAAGGTCATCTCTTTTTTCTCAACATCCACGTAAAAGCCGTGGAACTGGACGGCCCAGTCGTGGGACATGACGATCTTCCTGACATTGTTTTGTATTTTGGCGGCCTCATCGTCTCCCGTATTGTAGGAATAGACGCCTACACCGGTCAGGATGACGCCCGTCTCCCGGAGGACTTTTGCCTCTGCCTTTCTGGTCAGCCGGTCGACTTCCCTGACGGTCATGGTATCAGGGAGCTCCAGATGAACGGAAGCCAGATTTTTATCCGGTCCGTAATTGTGCAGGATGAGGTCGAAGGCACCCCTGACTTCCGGCTCTTCAGAGAGAAGCTTTTTGATCTGCTGTGTAGTCTCCCGGTCTGCCCTCTGCCCCAGAATCTCATCCAGGGTTTCCATCATCATTTCGATACCGGACTTGATGATAATGACGGAGATGACGGCGCCCACGTATGCCTCCAGCGAGATGCCGCTGATGGTAAAAATGATAGCGGAGGCGAGTACGGAGAGGGAGAGGACCGCGTCAAAAGCCGCGTCGGAACCGGAGGCGATCAGGGACCCGGAATTGACCTTTTTGCCCTGTGCTTTCACATAGCGGCCCAGGACGAGCTTTACGACCACAGCCACGGCGATGATGAAAAGAGAGACCATGCTGTAGTCCGCTTTTTCCGGATGGATGATCTTCTTGACGGATTCAACGGCGGAAGTGATGCCCGCGTAGAGGACGATGGCGGAGACGATCATGGCGCTCAGATACTCGATCCTGCCGTATCCCAGGGGGTGCTTTTTGTCAGGGAGCCTGCCCGCCAGCTTTGTTCCCACAATCGTGATGATGGAGGACAGGGCGTCGGAGAGGTTGTTGACGGCGTCCAGGGTGACGGCAATCGAATTGGAGAGAATGCCGATCGCGGCCTTAAAGGCAGCAAGAAAGACGTTTGTGATGATACCGATGATACTGGTCCGGATGATGACCGAGTCACGGCTGACTTCCGCCTGATTCGTTTTTGTGCTGTTTGTTTCCATTTTCCATAATTCTATGATTCCTTACGTACTGAATATATTGGTGTTGCATATGATAAAGACTGCCGGTGCTTCCGGCAAAATTCTATTAATCATATCAATCTGAATCAGAGAGCGCAAGTAAAGCAAAGGAAAAAGGTATACCGTTCTTCTATTGATGTATGAAGATGGCCTATCGATGTATGAAGATGGTGCTGAAGCCCCCCGGATTCTGCCGCTCCCAAGCGGAAAAAAGACTGCTCTGATGACTGGAGAAGGCCAGCGGAAAAGTATTGTAAAATACAGGGCAAAAATAGAACATTTTCAGGCAAGCATGTGTATTCACAGGGGGGCAATTTTTTTATATTATTTCATTGTAAACAAAAACAAACAAAAAACATCGCAGGCGCAGAAAGCATGGTGAGTGCCGCGGAAAAGGAAAAGAAACCGACTGAAAGACATACCGCAAAAGAGGAAAACAAAAAGAAGGAACAGACCACAGCAAATCGAAACAAATTCATGAAGCAAATGCAGGAGAGACAGGATGGATCACGATGCCAGAGAAAGGATAAAAATCTTAAATGAAAAAGGTATCCTGGACATCAGCGGAGCGGGATTTCACACGCCGACGGAGTTCGCGGCGGAACATCTCTTCTACGTAGCCTGGAGCAGCTGCTACGAATGCAGCAGGCTCTACTCGGTAAAGAGAGAATTCCTGGATTTCTACTCAGTGATCTGCGTGCTGGACGGCCAGATGGAAGTCTGCTACGAAGGAAAAAAAATCCCGGTGAAGAAAGATGAACTCATCCTGCTGGACTTCCGCAAGCCGCACTCCTACAGATGCGCTTCGGACCGCCTCACAAAGTGGGAAATGGTCTTCAAGGGAAACGAGTCGGAAGCCTACTACAACCTGATCACGGAAAAGTGGGGACACAAATTCGTGTTCACCGGCAAGCTGAAGGAGACGATCAAAAAGCTCCGTCAGGAACTGGATTCCTCCTTCCCGCAGGACCACAATATCTCCATGAGGATCCACGCCATGTTCTGCAGCATGATCAGTCAGAACGAAGTTTCCGTGTCAATGCCGGTCAGAGAGGCCATGAACTACATCTACAACCACTACGGAGAGCAGGTGCAGATCAGCGACATCGCGGAACATGTTTCCCTGAGCAGGTACTACTTCACAAGGCTCTTCCGAAAGGAAACGGGACGGACGCCCAATGATTACCTGGCTGAAGTCCGGATCAACTTTGCGAGGGAGATGCTCATAGAGAAAATTCTCCCGGTTGCGGAAATCGCAGAGCGCTGCGGATTCGCCAACACCTCACACTTCACAAGGTTTTTCAGAGAGAAAACAGGACAGACTCCTGCAGCTTTCCGCAAATCCTTCAACCTGATGGAATAAAAAGCCTGAAGGAAAAATCACCAAGTTAACAGAAAGACCTTCTCCCCCGGCAGAGAAAAGCCCGGGAGACAGACCTTTCCAAAATAAATCAAAAACCAACCAAGAAAAAATACAAAACAAAGATTAAAAAATCAAAAAAAACAAGGAGGAAAAAGCAATGATTAACGGTTCCAAGGTTCTCGATCACAGTATTCGCTGGGCAATGGTAGGCGGCGGCAAGGGCAGCCAGATTGGCTACATTCACCGCTCTTCCGCACAGCGCGACAACAACTTCAAGCTTGTCGCAGGCGCATTTGACATCAATCCCGAGCGCGGCATTGCTTTCGGCCAGGAACTGGGCGTCGATCCCGACCGCTGCTATCCCGATTATCAGACCATGTTCGCAGAGGAAGCCAAGCGCGAAGACGGCATCGAGGCAGTCTCCATTGCTACTCCCAACGGCACACACTACGCCATCACAAAGGCTGCTCTGGAAGCAGGCCTCCACGTAGTCTGCGAGAAGCCCGTCTGCTTTACCTATGCAGAGGCTGAAGAGCTGGTTGCTCTTGCAAAGGCAAAGAACCGCGTTGTCGGTGTCACATACGGCTACTCCGGACATCAGATGATCCAGCAGGCCCGCCAGATGATCAAGAACGGCGACCTGGGCCAGATCCGCGTTATCAACATGAGCTTCGCCTTCGGCGCATACAACGTCAAGCTTGAAGAGACCAACCCCGCTGCAAAATGGCGCTTTGATCCCGCCAAGGCAGGCATCTCCTTCGCAATGGCAGATGTCGGAACACATCCCCTCTACCTGATCGAGGCAATGATCCCGGATATGAAGATCCGCAAGGTCCTCTGCACCAAGCAGGCCTTTGTCGAGGGACGTCAGCTCGAGGACAACGCTTTCACGATCATGGATCTGGAAGGCACCGAGTGTGTACAGGACGGCGCCCAGGTCTACTGCTGGTCCAGCTCCATCAACTGCGGCGCACGCCACGGCCACAAAGTCCGCATCGTCGGCTCCAAGGCTTCCATCGAGTGGGATGATGAGAGACCCAACCAGATGAGCTATGAAATCGAAGGCGAGCCCGTCCGCACCCTGGAGCGCGGCGCAGGCTACCTCTATCCCGAAGCACGCGTGGAAGACCGCATCGGCGGCGGCCATGCAGAGGGACTGTTCGAAGCATGGAGCAACCTCTACAGAAGATTCGCAGTCGCAATGAGCGGCGCTGACACCAGCGAGTACGGCGACTTCTGGTATCCCAGTGTTGAGGCAGGCGCACAGGGCGTCAAGTGGCTTGAGAAGTGCGTCGAGTCCGCAAACAACAACAGCGTATGGGTAGACTTCAACTGATAAATAAGAGATAATAGTACGCAGTTAATGCGAAGGAGGTAATACAAATGCCTATGCAGATCTGTGGTGCTCCGGCGAGCTGGGGCGTAGACAATCCCGAAAATCCCTATCTTCCTTCCTGGACCAAAGTCCTCTCTGAGGCACATCAGGCAGGCTATACCGCAATTGAGCTGGGACCTTACGGCTATATGCCGATTGATCCGGCAATCGTAGCCGAAGAGCTGGAAAAGAACCAGCTGGCCATTGTCGCCGGCACGATCTTCCACGACCTGGTCGATCCCGCCAACCAGCCTTCTGTTCTGGAGGCAGTTGACAACATCTGCAAACTGATCACTGACGACAGAATGCCCAAGCTTCCCGTTATGGAAGGCCAGAAGTTCCCCACCCCTTACATGACCGTTATGGACTGGGGCCACGACGAGCGTGACTTCAATGCCGGCCATGTGGACCGCGCACCCCGCATGAATGATGAGGAGTGGAAGCAGTTCATGAGCCACGTCCGCGCAGTCTGCGAGCGTGCCAACAGCTGGGGCGTCCGTCCCGTGATCCACCCTCACTCCGGCACCTACATCGAGTTCTCCGATGAGATCGCCCGCTATGTGCAGGATATGCCCTATGAGATCGCAGGCCTCTGCCTCGACACCGGCCACCTCTACTACTGCGACATGGATCCCGTGGAGTATCTCAAGAAATACGCTGACGTTCTGGACTATGTCCACTTCAAGGATGTCGACCAGAAGGTTTACGAGCAGGTCATGAGCGAGCACATCCGTTTCTTCGACGGCTGCGGCAAAGGAACCATGTGCCCCGTCGGCACAGGCGCCCTGGACTATCCCGCCATCAAGACCGCCCTCGAGGAGATCGGCTACAGCGGCTACATCACCATCGAGCAGGAGCGCGATCCCAGGAACCAGGAGACCTCCCTGCGCGACATCAAGGCCAGCGTAGACTATCTCAAGAGCGTCGGCTATCAGATCTGATCGACAAATAGATCAGGAAAAGATTTGAATCAGATAAAAATCAAATAAAAATCAGATATGATAATCGGAGCGGATTCCCTTCTTGCAAGGGAGTCCGCTCTTTGTCATAATAGAAAAGTTCCATTCGATGAAGAAAGTGTCAAAAAGCAGTGCAGCAAATGTATTTCAGTCTTTTTTGACCTTAATGACGTTCGACAGCTGTTTTTGAGTTCGGCAGGAAAGGGCGGGGCAGCTGCGATTTTATACTATTCGGTAAGGAGAGAGGGACTATGTGGAAAAAAACGGCAGCGATATTGTGTCTGGTACTTGTTATGACCTGCGGATGCGGAGGAGCATCGGGAGAAACAGACAGCGGCGCTGCAAAGACGGAAGAAGTGAAGATTCCGGAGGATTCCCGGAAGGCTTCGACAGCAGACAATAAGGAGCAGTCGGCAGCGGAGAACACATCCGCATCCGCGGGCACGCAGGCAGTTGAGGATGCAGAAACAGGAAATACAAGGAGTACTTCCCCGGAGGCTGCATTTACAGGAGAGACCGCCTCGGCGGGTCGTACAGGCACAAATGCCGCGGAGTATGCTGCCGAATCCAGAGGACTGATCGTGATCGACCCGGGACACCAGCAGTATGGGAACAGCGAGCAGGAGCCGGTCGGCCCCGGTGCCTCAGAGACCAAGATGAAGGTCAGCGGCGGAACCAGCGGAGTTGCGACCGGAGTTCCGGAATATCAGCTGACTCTCGATATCGGTCTGCAGCTTCGCGACGAGCTGGAAGCCAGAGGATACACTGTGATCATGGTGCGCGAGACCAATGAAGTGGATATCAGCAATTCCGAGCGTGCCGCTGTGGCAAACGAGGCGGCCGCGGATGCCTTTATCCGGATTCATGCCAACGGATCCGGAGACCGGGGAGTGACCGGAGCGATGACAATCTGCCAGACACCGGGCAACGCATATAACGGAGATCTGTATGAGGAGTCCCGAAGGCTGGCTGACTGTGTCCTCAATGCATATACCGAAAAGACGGGTATTGACTACGAATACGTCTGGGAGACTGATTCCATGAGCGGAATCAACTGGGCCCGGGTTCCCGTGACGATCATCGAGATGGGATACATGACGAATGCAGATGAAGACCTTCTGATGCAGGATCCTCAGTTCCAGGAGAAAATGACTGACGGAATCGCTGACGGAATCGACGCTTTTATGGCAGAAAAGACAGCGGAGGAGAGACATACAAATGAGTAAAGAGGAAAAGGCAGAAGAAATTGAACAACAAAGAAGCCCGGGAGAATGCGCAGACCCTGCGGCAGGTACAGAAACCTGTGACAGAGTGCCACCGGAAGGTGACAGCCGTGAAAAAGTGAAAGATCCCGGCGTTGCCTGGGCAGCTGAAAATGCGGAGGCCACCGGCGCCCACAATGCGGAAAATATGCGGAGCGCGGGTATCCCGGGTCATATTGTAATGATCATATCGGCATGTCTGGTCATTCTGATCGCCTTGTGGTTTTACCTGGCAAAGAGGCCGGAACCGCTACCCGAAGGGGCCCAGAGCGGCGTATCAGGGACACAGGAGCAGGCGCAGTCAGCAGAAACGGCAGAAGCGGAAGAAACGGCAGAAGCGGCAGCCACAGGGGAAACCGCGAGTATCAGCAGCACAGCCGGTACTTCGCAGGAAACCGCCATTCCTCTCAGTCCTGAAATGGAAGCGCTGGACAAGAAGCTTCGCGAAGAGCTTGCGGACAAGGCCGGCGACTGGTCTCTTTACCTGTACCGCCTGGATACAGGGGAGGAGATCGGCATCAATGCAAATGACCCCATGATCTCCGCCAGCCTGATCAAGCTCTATGTTGCGGGATGTTACCTAGAGCAGGTGGAGAAAGGGGCGATAGAGGACAATTATCAGCAGCAGCTTTTTTCCATGATTTCCGCTAGTGATAACGGTGCGACCAACCAGCTGATCGGTCTTCTCGGCATGGATCAGATCAATGCATTTATGAAGGACCACCATTACACTGCGGGACAGCTGAACCGAAAGATGCTTGAAAACAACGGCACGGAGAACTATACATCTGCAAAAGACTGCGGCCGTGTCCTGCGGAAAGTCTATAAAGGGACATATGTCAATAAAGAGGCCTCCGGGAGGATCCTCGAAGCCATGCGCGCACAGATCGCCCGCAACCGCTATAAGATTCCTGCAGGCCTTCCTGAGGACGTTGAAACAGCAAATAAGACCGGCGAGCTCTATACTAAGAATAAAGACGGCATCAACGTAAGCGTTCAGAACGATGCAGCAATCATCTTTGCGGAAGATCATCCTTACGTGCTCACTGTGATGACGGCAGTTCCCAGTGCCGGAGAGGGAGATCTCCACGTGCAGATCGCGGACCTCTCCAGAGAAATCTACCAGGCCATCTGCGGGAGTGAGGAGCAGAGCAAATCCGATCAGTGAGGAGAAAGCGATGAATTTTGCGGATGAAAAGGCAAAACTCTCTTTTGCCAGTGATTATATGAAGGGGGCGCATCCGGCGATCATGGAGCGCCTTGTTGAGACAAATATGATGGAGACCGGCGGCTACGGACTCGATCCTTTTTCGGACTCTGCGAGGGACAAGATCCGCATGGCCTGTGAAGCCCCGCGGGCACGGGTGGAGTTTCTTGTCGGCGGAACACAGACCAATGCAACTGTGATCGATGCGCTTCTGCGCAGTCATCAGGGTGTTGTTGCTGCCCATACAGGTCATATCGCGACCCACGAAGCGGGCGCTATTGAGGCGGGCGGCCACAAAGTACTGACTGTACCTCACAAAAACGGCAAGATCAGCCCGGATACCGTTCGCATTTTCCTGGAAGACTATTATAACGACGATAACTGCGAACACATGGTCATGCCCGGCATGGTCTACATTTCCCATCCGACCGAGTACGGGACACTCTACACCAGAGAAGAGCTGCAGGCGCTCCACGAAATCTGCAGACAATACCGCATTCCCCTCTACCTGGACGGCGCCCGTCTGGCCTATGCCCTTGCCTGCCCGGCAAACAATATCAGTCTTGCCGATCTTGCGGTCTATTGCGATGTTTTTTACATCGGCGGGACCAAGTGCGGAGCCCTGTTCGGGGAGGCTGTTGTCGTGCCGGATCCGGACCTGATCCCCGGATTTTTCTCCATCATCAAGCAGCATGGCGCGCTCCTTGCAAAGGGCAGGATCCTGGGGATCCAGTTTGATACCCTTTTTACAGACGACCTCTATGAGAGAATCGGTGCGCCCGCAATTGAGGCGGCGGACAAGATCCGCACAAACCTGCAGAAAAAAGACTACCGTCTCTGCTTCGACTCTCCGACTAACCAGCTTTTCTGCATCATGGACAATGAAAAGCTGCAGAAACTGGGAGAAAAGGTCGAATACAGTTTCTGGGAGAAATATGACGACGCGAACACCATAATCCGGCTCGCGACCGACTGGAGCATCACTCCTGAGAAGACAGATGCCCTGATTGAGATCTTATAAAAAACGGGATAAACTGCGAAGGCCCGTTCCCGAAAGAAATCCGTAATGGGTCTTCGCGACGTTATCCGGTCACAAGATGGTCAGGCAGCGGCCATGCTGTGATAAGGCGGAGACGAAAGCTTCAATACGTCAATATAGGGATTTCCCTGATTCTATTATGCGGAAAACCGTGGTATTATTATAATGTCGTTCGGTTTTAAAAAACGAAGCGAAAAAACTTTGCAGAGAATGGCTGTCATTGGCGCTGCAGACAGGAACGGAGGAACAGCTTCACGATGGGAAATAATGACAAAAATGCGGCAGATGCGCCGAAAGAAGCAATTCTTCACACGGCAACGCAGGTGCGGCTGGCAAAGGAAGATATTTTTTTCGGCCCGGGCAAGGCCAGGCTGATGGAGTATATTGAGAAGACCGGTTCCATGCAGGAGGCCTGCCTGGAGATGGGCCTGTCCTATTCCAAGGGAGCCCGGATGATCAAGAAGGCCGAAAAACAGCTTGGCTACAAGCTTTTGGAACGCAGGATCGGCGGCAGCGGAGGCGGCGGCTCGCAGCTGACCGGGGAAGGACGGGAACTTCTGAAAAAATACCGGCAGCTGACCCGGCGTGTGCAGGAGGATGCTGAACGGGCGTTTGAGGAGATTTTCGGAAACGGAAATGCAGGGCAGGACTGAGTAAAGAGTTTTTGCTGCATGCATGACGGGAAAAGCCTTTTTGAGGGCGGACGATACGGCATGAATGCTCTATAGGACGCAAGACACCATAGAAAGCAAGACGTTATAGAACATGATGGCCTGAAGGACATGAAGTCCTATAGAATATGAGACTCTGAAGAACATATAGAAGAGATGGATATGAAATTAATCCGGACTGTTGACGCAGAGGGAGCAGTCCTCTGCCACGACATTACACAGATCATTCGCGGCGTCACCAAGGACGCCGTTTTCCGCAAGGGACATATTGTGACAAAGGAGGACATTCCGGTGCTCCTCTCGGTGGGCAAGGACCAGCTCTATGTGTGGGAAAAGCAGGAAGGGATGCTGCATGAAGACGAGGCGGCGGAGTACCTGTGCCGCATGTGTCTGGGCCAAAATATGACGCGCTCACAGGCCAAGGAGGGCAAGATCGAGATCAGCGCCGCATGCAGCGGGCTTCTCAAAGTCAACAGCGCCGGCCTCAAGGCTGTCAACAGCTTCGGCCAGATGATGATCGCCACCCGCCACGGCGGATTCGGCGTGAAAAAGGGCGACAAGCTGGCCGGCACCCGTATCATCCCCCTGGTCATCGAGCAAGAAAAAATGACTGCCGCAGAAAAGGCCTGTATGGAAGCCACGGGGGACCGCCCCGTTCTGGAGCTCCTGCCTTTTCACCCTAAAAAAGTCGGTATTGTGACTACAGGCAACGAGGTTTTTTACGGGAGGATCGAGGATACTTTCACTCCTGTGATCGAGGCCAAATTTGCGGAGTATGATTCGGAGATCATCGACCATGAGATCTGGAACGACGACGACACCAAAGTGACGGCTTCCATCCTGAAGATGATTGAAAAGGGCGCGGACATTGTCTGCTGCACGGGCGGCATGAGCGTGGATCCTGATGACAAAACTCCGCTCGCCATCAAAAACACCGGCGCGCGCATTGTCTCCTACGGGGCCCCCGTTCTGCCCGGCGCCATGTTCCTTCTGGCCTATTACGAGGTGAAAGAAGGCCCCCATCCCCGCACTGTCGCCATCATGGGCCTGCCCGGATGTGTGATGTATGCAAGGCGCACGATTTTTGACCTGGTCCTGCCGCATGTCATGGCGGATGATGAAGTCACGGCACAGGACCTCGCGGCCCTTGGAGAAGGCGGACTCTGCCTCAACTGTCCCGTCTGCACCTTCCCCAACTGCGGCTTCGGCAAAGGACATTGAGAGGATGCCCTGATCATAAGAGGTGACACCGAGAAGATTTTGACAGCTGCAGAGGGCTCCTTTTGACCATTTCAATCCAGTTTGCGGAGAATCGGATGTTAGATCGTAACGGAAGAGAAATTGATTATCTGCGGATTTCTGTCACGGACAGGTGCAATCTGCGCTGTAAATATTGTATGCCGGACGGGATCCAATCCCTGCCGATGTCGGAAATCCTGACTTATGAAGAGATGTGTACCATTGCGGAGACAGCCGCGGAGCTGGGCATCCGCCACATCAAACTGACCGGCGGCGAGCCCCTGGTGAGGCGCGGACTCATCTCTTTTGTCAAAAAGCTCAAGGCAGTTTCCGGCATAGAAGCAGTTACCATGACGACCAACGGAATTCTTTTGGAAAAAGAACTCCCCGCTTTGATCGATGCAGGCCTTGACGCCGTCAACATCAGCCTCGACACCATGAACCCTGAAAAATACAGGGAGATCACCGGAACAGACGGTCTGGACACTGTTTTGAGCGCCATTAAAGCTGCCGGCTGTCTCAGCAAAACAGAGCTCCACGGTCCGGACGGTTTCGTTCAAAATGCGGCTCGTCCGGCACTGCGCGTCAAGATCAATGCGGTTTCGCTGGATCTGGGTGAGGACAACCTCCGCGCCCTCTTAGATATTGCCCGGAACATGCCTGTGGATGTCAGATTTATCGAAATGATGCCCATCGGCTTCGGCAAAAACTTCCCCGCCATCAGCCACAGGGCGCTTCTGGAAAAGCTGAAGGCCATGTACCCGGGCCTGCAGAAAGATGAACGGCGACACGGCTACGGCCCGGCGGTCTACTATGCGATTCCCGGCTATCAGGGAAGTGTGGGACTGATCAGCGCCATACACGGCAAATTCTGCGGTACATGCAATCGCGTGCGTCTCACCTCACAGGGCTACCTTAAGACCTGCCTCTGCTACAACGACGGAGCAGACCTCCGCGCCATTCTCCGCGCCGGACTGCCGGAGACGGAAATGCGCGCGGCGCTTTTCGAGTCCATGAGGGAAGCCATATTGTGCAAACCCGACGCGCACTGCTTCGACAAACCCGCGCAGATCACCGAAAATGCCGGTATGAACGCCATCGGCGGCTGACATGGGGGCGGCTGACATGGGAACGGCCCTTTTGTTTCCTTTTGTTTCAATC
>DGRU01000116.1 GCA_002390025.1 Lachnospiraceae bacterium UBA4380 | reverse complement strand
TGTGATAATATTCTAATGTTTGACATTGATTCGGACTATACTCTCCTGACGGCAGATCTTTACTGCGGGAGAGGAAGAGAAAGGAATAGATCATTATGAGCATTATCCGGCTGATCCTGACCATTATTATGATTATCATCTGTGTGATCATGACTATCGTCATTCTGATGCAGGAGGGTAAGAATCAGGGACTCGGCGCACTGGCCGGCTCCAACAACGATACTTACTGGGGCAGGAATAAGGGCAGGACCATGGAGGGATTCCTGGTCAAGTTTACAACAGGACTGGTCGTCGCCTTTTTTGTGCTGGCCATTCTGCTGAACATGCACATTTTCTGATCTGCAGCTCCGCATCCGCGGGGTCTGCTGCTGCCCGCTCTCTGCGGGCGGCTCAGTGCCGGTACCCGGTCGGGGCCGGTATGACAGCTGCCACCCTGCGTATCATATGGACGCGGGTTGAGCAGGCAAGTTTTGATGATGTCTCACAGCCCGGTATCGGACTGCGTAGTCGACTGCGGCACCCGGTAGGGTGCCTTTTGCGTTCATAGTGATGATTCTTCCCTGTGCGGGATCCGGCGGCGGGGCATGCATGGAAGGGCTGCGCTCTCAAGGGGCGCGCGGAATTTTTTTTTCGAGGAGGCCGTCAATATGGCAGATCAAAAATCCTATAAACTGGTGGCCAACAACAAGAAGGCCTATCACGATTATTTTATCGAAGAGAAATATGAGTGCGGCATCGAACTGTTCGGGACGGAAGTGAAGTCGATCAGGATGGGGAAATGCAGCATCAAAGAGGCTTATGTCGCCGTGTCCGGCGGCGAGGCCTATATCGAGGGGATGAATATCAGCCCCTACGAAAAGGGTAATATTTTCAACCGCGAGCCGCTCAGAAGGCGCCGTCTTCTGCTGCACAAGAGTGAGATCCTGCGCCTGCAGGGACAGGTCCAGACAAAGGGATATACCATCATGCCCCTCCAGGTCTATTTCAAGAGGGGGCTGGTTAAGGTCGAGATCGGTCTTGCCAGGGGCAAAAAGCTCTACGACAAGCGGGATGACCTGAGAAAGAAAGCGATCCGCCGCGAGACGGAGAGGGAGTACCGCGAACAGCTCAAGCTCTAGGACACAGGATCGGATTAAAAAGACAGACACAGGATTAACCTGTCAACCAAAAGGGGGCATACAAAAAAACGGCGTTTTCCGCGTATCCGCGAAAACGCCGTTCAAAAGAGCAGGTGGCGGGAATCGAACCCGTCTCCCCAGCTTGGGAAGCTGGTATTCTACCGATGAACTACACCTGCATGGGGATTGTGCAGAGCACAAAGATTATTATAGCAGAAAAGAAAGACTTTGCAAGCAAAAAGGAAAAAATATGCCGAAAAACAATGATATCGAAGCGCGTGAAAGCGAAAAGAAAAAGAAGAAAAAGAGAATCGCAAGAGTCGCGCGGAGATCTTCAAATGAGATCCCGGCTGCCGAATCCTCTGTGCAGAAGGAGAATGCAGCACCGAAGAAAAAGGCCCGCAGGCGTCCGCTCTCGCAGACCAGGTTTTTTGCCGGTCTTGCCGTACTGATCGCCACGATCTCCGCGGTCCTCTTTTTCAGTGCATTCTGGGCCTTTACGACCTGGGCCGGACTGAAGATGGATGAGATCCTTTATCACCTGCGTGCACCTCTGGAAGGCACAGGCGGCGGAATGCTTACAAAGTATGCCTCCAGGTGCCTGCTGCCTTCATTTATGATCATGCTCAGTATTTTTGCCATGATCGTGCATACCCGCCACGCCTCAAAGGTGAGAGGGAGATTTGTCAAGCACACAATCATAGGAGCCTCCATCGCCCTGGTCATCACACTGACGGTGGGCGTCATCAAGCTGGATATCATCAAATTCCTCCAGGACCAGATGCAGGACTCCACCTTTATCGAGGACAACTATGTCGACCCCAAGAAGACGGCGATGACTTTCCCGGAGAAAAAGCGGAATCTGATCTATATTTACCTGGAATCCATGGAGATGACCTATGCAGACGGGGAGATGGGAGGAGCTTTTTCGCAGAATGTAATTCCAGAACTGACAGAGCTGTCCATGGAGGGCGATAATTTCAACGGAAATACCGGCCTTCTGAACGGCGGTCATGTCATGCCGGGTTCTACCTATACCATGGCCGGCATCTTTACGCAGTCCTCCGGTCTGCCGCTCAAGATGGATCTGGGCGAGGAATTTACGGATGCGCGCGGTTCATTCAATAAAATGAACACACAGGACTCCTTCTTCTCCGGTGTGACAACGATCGGAGATATTCTGGAGGGCGAGGGCTACAATCAGGCCTTCATGCTGGGCTCGGACGCCACATTCGGCGGCCGCAGACTCTTTTGGACCGAGCACGGGGAGTATGAGATCGACGACTACAAGTGGGCCATCGAGCAGGGCCTGATCCCCAAGGATTACTACGTCTTCTGGGGCTACGAGGATGAGAAGCTTTTCTCCTATGCAAAGGACAAGGTACTGGAACTTGCCGACCAGGAGGAGCCCTTCAATTTCTCCATGCTCACTGTGGATACGCATTTTGAGGACGGTTTCCGGTGCGAACTGTGCAGGGACGACTTCGAGGGCAACCAGTATGCCAATGCCTTCGCATGCTCCAGCCGCCAGGTGAGCGAATTCATACGCTGGATCCAGGAACAGGATTTCTACGACAACACAACGATCGTCCTCAACGGCGATCATCTGACCATGGACAGCGACTTCTGTATCGATGTCCCCGCAACCTACGACCGCCGCACTTACACGGCCTACATCAATGCGGCCTGTGAGCCTGCGGACGCCTCCAGGAAACGTGAGTACACGACCCTGGACAACCTGCCCACCACGCTTGCCGCCATGGGCGTCACCATCGAGGGAGACCGTCTGGGACTCGGCACCAATCTCTACGGGACAGCGGACACGCTCCTGGAGACCTACGGAATCGAGGAGTTTTCCGACCTGCTGAGCAAGAAGAGCTCCTTTATGCAGGAACTGGCCGATATAGACATTTATGACGAGGATCTGCTGCGCGCGCAGGGCCTTGCTCCGTCCGCGAACCTGCAGATCACGGAGATCGATCCTGAAAACGGGACCATGTCTCTGTCTGTCTCGGATTTCAAGAATATCTACGAGAAGATCAAATCCGTGGAAGTGGAGGCCTGGGACAACGACCATCCCGAGGATGTGGTCCATGTGGAGATGGACGCGGAGAAAAAGAACTTCTACACGGCCGTCCTGTCAGGGTATGCCCTCCCCGGTGTGACCATCGAGACGGAGGAGGACGGCAAAGAATCGGAAGGATCGGAAGAAGCGGATGCCCCGGCCGGTCCGGATGATGCGGAAAATCCGGCAGAGGCAGGGGATTTGGAAGACCCCGGAAATATGGAAGCCGATATGGAAACCGGGCAGGAAGCAGACAGTACGGATTCTGCAGAAGATCAGGACAGTGCTCCTGCTCCGGAAGAAGAGCACAGGGAGATCCGGGAAGACGGCGCAGAGTATGCCGAGGAGAGCGAGGATGCCGTCCCCCGGGGCGCGCAGTCTGAGGAAGCGGATGACACCCGCAAGGGCCTCAACATGAAATCCTGCAACATCTATGTATATGCCAACGGAAAATCCGGCAGGCGCTACGAGGTCGGGCGCATCACAGGAGATATGACGCTGCGGACATGGGATATCTATGAGTATCTGGATCTTCTGAAGCAGAACGGGCAGTACAGCATCTTTGTGACCGTCCGCGACGACGCAACCAGGGAGATCACTTCAGACCTGCAGGACAAGCTCTCTGATCTGGGACTTGAGACCATGCTGCCGGGTCATTACCGCTGGAGCTATTACGGTATCCTGATCCCCGGAGAAAAGAAACAGGAGGAGATCAGCGAGGAGGAGCTGAGCTGTTCCGGCACGCTGCCTGACGGCGCCCAGTATTCTGTGATCAGCCAGGGCGGTCTCTCCGGAGCCGGCGGCGGGGCAGGCAGATATCTGACCTGCTCGGTAAAGATCAACAACGTGGAATACGCAGTTCAGCGCATCGGACTCAATTTCGTCATTTATGACAATGAACACTCCGTTGTCGCGGACAGCGTGGAATTCAACACCTACGACGGGCTCGGTGCCCGCAGAAAGGAACCATCGCTTCAGTCTGCCCAGTGACGGGCAGAGCGGCAGCTGCATCGGGATTTTTTTATGCATTTTTCTTCTTTTGACACATATTTATTTTCGTTTTGACGGGTTTTTTGACTGAAATGGTATTTAAATGACGCGAATTAAATTCTATTTCCCCAAAAATGTGTTTATAATAGTATAGGTCATCTTGGAAGTAGTACGGGCATGAGGTCATGGCCGTGCGAATGGCAGATCAAGGCCCCGCATTGGGGATCAAGAGAAGTCGACAGGTATTTATACGGGAGAAAAGATCATGGCAGCTATAGCTGAGAAACGCAGCGACGTTCTGTACGTTAAAATGCTGGGCGGTTTTTCCATGAGCTATAACGGAAAAACAATTGCAGGTTCTTCAAAATCATCTATATCGCAGAACAATGCGCTTCTGCAGATTCTGATCCATTCACGCGAGAAGGGTGTGACGCGCGACCGCCTGGAGGAGCTCCTCTTCGGGGACAGGGAGGTCGACAATGCGCATCACTCTCTGCGCAGCGTTATTTATAATGCAAAAAAATATCTGGAAAAGGCAGGTCTTCCCAGGGTAAACTACATCATCTCGGAAAAGGACGCGTTTTACTGGACCAATGAGATCGCAGTGGTAGAGGATGCCTATGAATTCGAGAAGCTCTACCTGCAGGCCGCCGAGGAGACAGATCCCCGGCAGCGTCTGGAGAGCTATCTGAAGGCGAGCTATGAATACGGCGGTGAGTTCCTGCCCATGCAGACCAATAATGTCTGGGCTGTGCGGGAGTCCATGCGCTACGGGAAGATCTTCGCGGAATGCGTCGAGAATGCGGGCAGGATCCTCCGCGAACTCGGGGACTATGAGCGCATGAAGGAACTGGGCCAGTATGCTTCCGTCATTGCCCCCCTGTCCGACTGGGAGTCCCTGACCATGGAGGCCCTTGTCAGGATGCGCAAGTACGATGATGCCATCCGCCTCTATGAACACACCGTCAATTACTATCTGGATGAGCTGGGGATCCATCCCTCCGGCAAGATCGTCGAGTGGTTTGAACATCTCGGAAAGGGGATCACCCACCAGCACTCGGTTCTGGAAGAGATCCAGAAGGATCTCAACGGAAACGACAGTGAGTCCAGCGGAGGTTTTCTGTGCATCTATCCTGTTTTCCAGGGGATCTACAGATCCAACAGGCGTCTGCTCGACAGGATGGGAATCTCCTCCTATCTGATGCTCTGCACCATTCTGGACGGCAAGGGCAATCCCATGAAGGAGGGGACTGTTCTGGACAGGCTCAGCGACCGCCTGATCGAGAGCGCGCGCACCAGTGTGCGGCGCGGTGACACACTCTGCTCCTATGGAAAGGGACAATGCCTGATCCTCCTGGTCAATACTACCAGGGAGGACTGCAGCATCGTTCAGCAGAGGATCAACAAGAGCTTTATCGTGGGCCGCCAGCGAATCAGCATCAAATACGATATCAGCAGCGTCGGTCCGGACGGACAGCCTGCCTTTCGCAAGAGCAGCTGATTGAACTGCAGAAGTATTCTTATCATATCGTTACAGTCCGCATCCCCGTCAGAATACGGACCGTAACGATATGTCTGTCAAGGGGCAAAACAGCATGCGGGCTGCGGTCCTTGATGACCGCGCCGATGACCGGGCATCTGCAGACAGAAAATCTCAAATATCAGAGGAAGGAGGATTCGGTATATGAGCAGCAGCAGGAAACGGACAATAAGTGCCGGGGTCCTCTTGATTCTGATCGCCTCCGCTCTGCTCCTGAGCGGCTGTGTGAAAAAATACACGCGCAATGATATCAGATCCTATGCCAGGAAGATCACCGGCCACAGGGAACTGACGGTCTCGGAGACCTATAAGGAGATCCTGGAGGACGAGGAAGGTTATCTGGATCACCTGTGGACCGTCACGGACGAGGAGAGCGGGATCACTTTCCATGTCCTCGACGACTATTACTGGGCCCTGGAAGCGGTTGAGAATAAGCTGCTGGATGACTATGACAGCTCTGTCTTCCTCTCCCTGCTCAAGGACGGCAAGATCCCCAAGGGAACACGGCTCTCCCTGAAGACAGAGAACTTTTCGGGACTTGCGCAGGCGGAACTGATCTGCAGCTTTCAGGATCTGGAAGGCCTGGAGAAGTGTTATCAGGATCTGCTTACAGTCCGGACAGCACTTGAGAAAGCCGGTTTCCACGGGCTGAAGGTCTCCTACTGCGCACGGTACGACAATCCGATCCGGGGAGCGGTCGACTACGAGATCGACGAGGGCGATACGACCGGAGAGATCGGCAGCATCGGCGAAGAGGACCTGGCCCGGATGCGCACCAACTTTCTGGCCTGCGCCCTTGATTACAGGTTTGAGGATGCTCTGAAGGAGTTCAGTGAAGAGGAGATCGATGCTCTTGTTCACGCGCAGAACACGGTCCGCATCTACAGGCCCTCCGAAAACGGATCGGAAACAGAAGACGGAGAGGAGAACCTTTCGGCCGCTCCCTCCGAAGAGGAGTGCTTTCAGGGCGTGATCGGCAGCACCAGATATGCAGGGATCAGCTTCGGCACCCTCTACGAACTGCTCCGCATCGAGGGCCGTGACCCGCAGGGAAATGCATGGCACTTCTCTGTCACCGGGGCGGACGGAAGCAGGCTGGAGTTTTCCTATGATTTCAACGATCTGAGCGGCTACAACGATGCAAAGGGAAAGCTTCAGAAGGGCTATTACTATATGCTGAACGACAAAAAAGTGCGGATGAACGAGTATTACGACAATCATTTCTCCGCTTCCGAAATCGGGAGACTGACCGGGCTCAGGGTGGCGGAGTTCCGCCCCCGTCTCTCCGAAGAGCAGGAATAATGCCGGACTTTCCGGGGAATCATAACGGACTTTCAGTATACCGCAGACGGGACCCCTGTCCTGTCTGCGGTTTTTTGTCTGCGCCGCCGGATTTCTTGACATGTCCTGCCTTTATTGTATAATATTCGGTGACGAACAATACGGGTACGAATTTCTAATTTATACTTTGAAAGAGAAAAGGATTTTTCATGAGTAATAGTTTAAATCTTGAGATTCTGGACAGATTCAGGCATGTGGAACGGATGATGCGGACTGCGGCGGTTCCGTGCGGTGATCCGCCGCAGGATTCCGCCTCCGGGACAGACAGTGCGGACGAAAAGAAGGCCGGAGAGGAAAAAAACTGCCCTTCCGCAGGTGTGCTCAAACGGGATGCGGTGCTGCCCTTTCTCCTTTGCAGGAAGGAAGGGATGAAGCAGAAGGAGATCGCGGATGAGATCAGAGTGAGCCCGTCAACACTGTCCGAGATGATCAACAGACTTGTGGAAGACGGTTATGTGGAGAGAAGGGCCGGGGCGGGCGACCGCAGGGTCAAGATGCTCTTCCTGACAGAAAAGGGAGTCGGGCGCGCAGAGTACATGCTGTCACAGATCACTCTGGTGGTAGACAGTCTGTTTGTAAATCTGGATGATGCAGAGAAACAGGAGCTGATCCGTCTGCTGGACAAGCTGGTAGGCAATACTCCTTATGGAACTGAAGAGGAGACAGGATATGAGAAAGATTAGCAGGCGGGCAACGGCCGCCATGATTGCGTTACTGGTCACGGCAGCAGCTTTTACCGGCTGCAGCGGCAGTACACAGAAGACACAGCAGAACAGTGTTCAGCTTACCCGTGTCGAGACACAGAAGGCATCCCGCGGAAATCTGGAGATCACGGGAACTTATATCGGTACCATAGGATCCCACAATTCCGTAGATGTCACGCCCCTGGTCTCGGGCACTGTAAAATCGGTCAGCGTCAAGGTCGGAGACCATGTGGAGGCCGGCGATGTCCTGTGCCGCTTTGACGACAAGGCTGCAGACCTGCAGCTGCAGAGTGCGCAGGATGCGGTGAACTCCGCAAAGGCCGGAAAGGATGCGGCCAAAGATCAGATCAATTCCGCAAAAAAGCAGGCGAATGTCTCCGTCACTTCCATGGAGGGACAGCTCAAGACCCTCAAGTCGCAGAAGGAATCGTCCGAGCAGCAGCTTGAACAGCTGCAGGCCTCCCTCCCCTCTCTCGAGGAAGGGATGAATGCGGCCGCACAGGCCTATACCTATGCAAATAAGGCCTACCAGAGCGCAAATGCTCTCTACATCCAGTTCCAGACATTTCTGGCAGCCAACCCGGACTGTGCCACTACTGCGGGACTTACCGCTGTCGCCATGACCCCGCCGCCCTATCCGGAAGCGGGGGAGCTTCCCGGTGAAGGATCGACTTCTTCCCCTGAGACAACAGACCCTGCGGAAGCTGCCGCAGAGGCCGCCAGGCAGGCAGCCGAACAGGCAGCTGCCGCGGCAAATCAGGTTCCCGTGGAAAAACAGCAGATTGCAGCCCTTCTGCTGCAGTCGCTCAACGATATACCTCTTACAGTGGAATATCTGTCCGAGGCCGGTCTGAGCACACTCAAGGAACAGGCCGACCAGGCACAGACCGCAAGCAGCTCTGCTGCCTCTGCCTACCAGACAGCGTCCTCGTCGGCCGGTCAGCTGGAGTCCGCCATCGATCAGCTGAGCACCCAGATCGAAGCCCTTGAGGACAATATTGACGCGACAAAGGATGCCGCAAACTCAGCCGGCGGAACGGAGGTCTATGATGCCCAGATCCGCGCGGCCGAGACGGGCGTTGAATCGGCCCGCTACCAGAAGGATCTGTATACCGTCACCTCCCCTATCTCCGGTATTGTCGAGGCGGTGAACGTCACCGAGAATCAGCTTTCCGCCCAGGGCTATCCCGCCTTTACTATTTCGGACAAGGAGGCCATGGAGGTGTCCTTCTATGTCCCCGAAGATGTGCGCAACTATCTTCAGATCGGCGATGAGATTCAGCTCGAAGATGCCTCACAGAAGATCAAGGGCAGCATTTCGTCCATAGGCACTGCTGTCGACCCTCAGAAGGGCCTGTTCAAGGTCGAGGCACAGATCACGACTGTCACGGACAGGAGCCTTCTGTCCAACACGAGCGTGAGTCTGACACTTGTGACGAACTCTGTCAAAAACGAGATCATGATCCCCTTTGACGCGGTCTACTACGACGACGACCAGGCCTATGTTTTCGTCGCCGAAAAGGGCGACGGCAGCGATAAGGCCGTCCGCAAAAATGTCACTGCAGGTGCCTACAACAACGAGATGATCGTGATCCTGGAAGGCCTTTCCGAAGGGGATCAGGTCATTACCACATGGGGAGCAGGCCTCAAGGACGGCGCAGCGATCGAGGTGATCCATTCCGGCAGCGGTTCGGAGACAGAAGAGCAGGCAGATCCCCTGTCAACCTGAGGGACAGCCGGATAAGCGCACAGCAGATGACTGGATTATTGCTGCGGAAAGGAAATCTTTTCAATGAACCTGACGAAACTGGTCTTAAAGCGCCCGATTTCAACGGCGCTGATCGTCCTCGGAATCTTTGTGTTTGGTATTTTTTCCATACCAAGCTTTGACATGGAGCTGATCCCGGATATTGATCTGCCCATGTACCTGGTCTATACCGTTTACCCCGGCGCCAGCCCCGCAAGTATTGACGAGCTGGTGACGAGCAAGATCGAGGACTCTGCGGAGACCCTCAGCGGTGTAGACAGTGTCATATCCTATTCCTACAACAACTACTGCATGGTCGGTCTCACCTATGACTACGACCAGAACATGAATGATGCCTATACATCCCTGTCCGCAGCGCTGGATCTGATCAGCCTGCCGGAAGACTGTCAGGAACCGACGATCATAGAGATGGATGTCAATCAGGTGCCGACGATGATGGTCTCGGCTACATCCAACGGGTCTTCGGACATGATGGCCTATATCAACGAGACGGTGGTTCCCACACTGGAAGGCGTCAGCAATGTCGCCCGTGTCGAGGTCACCGGCGGGCGCTCCAACTATGTGCGCGTGTGTCTCAATGAAGACATGATGCGCCAGTACGGACTCAATATTTCCGGCGTCGCCCAGCAGGTCGGTGCCGCGGATTACAACGTCCCGGCCGGCAGTATCAAGGCGGGATCGCAGCAGATCAGTCTGAGCACCAGCGCGGACTACCTCTCTCTCCACGATCTTGAGAACACGACGATCACGACCGCGACAGGTGCCCAGATCAGTCTGAACGATGTCGCGGATATCAGCATGGGGGTGGAGGACCAGACCTCTCTGAGCCGTTACAACGGCGCGGAAAACGTCAGTATCCAGGTCTCCAAGGTGCAGAGCGCCTCGACTGTCCGTGTCGCATCGCGGGTCCGCAGGGCCATCGAGAATCTTGAGAAGCAGGATGCAGGCGTCACCTACGACATTGTCTACGATTCCGGCGCGGAGATCGTCTCCGCCCTCAAATCCGTCGCCGAGACCCTGGCCCTGGGCGTGGTCTTTGCCATGCTTATCCTGTTTATTTTCTTCGGAGACATCAGGGCATCCCTGATCGTCGGCTCTTCCATGCCGCTCTCGGTCTTCACGACCCTGGTCCTGATGTTTGTCATGGGTTTTGACCTCAATATCATCACTACCGGTGCCCTGGTCATCGCGATCGGCATGATCGTCGACAACTCCATCATTGTCATTGAGAGCTGCTTCAGGGCAACCAAAGAGGGAGCGGATCTTCAGGAGGCGGCTGTGAGGGGCGCCGGGACGGTCATGATGAGTATCACGGCCTCCACGATCACGACCTGTGTCGTCTATCTGCCCATGACCATGATCAAGGGCCTGGCAGGTCAGATGTTCTCCCAGCTGGGCGTCATCATCGTCATTGCCATGATCGCCTCTCTGATCAGCGCGCTCTGCATCGTGCCTCTTCTGTATGTGACGGTTAAACCCCGCGAGAAGAAGACAAGCGCGGTCAATGCGGTTCTCGACAGGATTCGCGGAGGATATGACGGCCTTCTCAGGAAGCTTCTGTTCAGAAAAAAGACCACGCTTCTGGTGAGTATCGCCCTTCTGGTCCTGTCTTTCTTCATTGCGTCCACGCTGACATTTGAACTGATCCCCGCGGACTACGACGGAAGCATCACCATCACCGCCGATTTCAGGCCGGGCACCCAGCTCGCAGTCATGGATCAGGAGATGACACAGATCGAGCAGATGGTGCAGGACGACCCCTATTTTGAAAATTACAGTCTGAGTATCTCCGGAAGTCAGGCTGTTGTCACTGCCTATGCGGTGGACGACTGCCCCAGAAGCAGTGAGGCCGCCGTCGATGAGTACACGGCCGCCTTTTCGGGCAGGGCAGGCGCGGACATTGCGGTTTCTCCCTCGGGAGGCTCCAGCAGCGCCATGTCCGGCAACTACTCCTCGGATACCATCGATCTGGTCATTGAGGGCGAGGACATCGGCGCACTGACGGATGCCTGCGAACAGCTGGAAGAGGCAATGGCGGCTGTTCCCGGCATCATCCACGTCAAATCCGACGCGGCGACCCTGCAGACTGCAGGTCACATTGTCGTAGATCCCAAAAAGGCCGCGGCAGTCGGCCTGGCCCCCGCCCAGGTTGCCCTGGATCTGTATCAGACCATGAACGGCGTCAATGCCGCCCACATGGAGATCAACGGCAGTGAGTACGACATCACACTCAACTATGCCGACGGCACTTACGACGACATCAACAAGCTGATGAGCAAGTCCCTCACGGGCGCCATGGGCAACCAGGTCGTCCTGAAAGATATCGCGACAGTGAAATACGATCAGCAGCTGCAGATGATCCAGAAGAGCAACGGCAAGATCCAGAACACGGTCTCCGCCACTCCCGCAGAGGGCGGAAAGAGGAAGGCCAGCCGCGCCATCCTGGAGCTGCAGAGGGATACAGAGCTTCCCGCAGGCGTCTCCTTCTCCAGTTCCCTGATCGAGGACACAAGGGATGAAAACCTCTCGGCCATCTTCAATTCGATCATGGCAGGTATTTTCCTGGTCTTCCTGGTGATGGCCATGCAGTTTGAATCCCCCCGTTTCTCTCTCATGGTCATGACCTGCATCCCCTTCTCCCTGATCGGCTCCTTCCTGCTCCTGTTCGTGACAGGCAGCAGTATGAACATGGTTTCCATGATGGGCTTCCTCATGCTCATGGGTATTGCCGTCAACAACGGTATCCTTCTGGTCGACACGGTCAACCAGGAGAAGGAACACATGGCCCTTGAAGACGCCCTCGTCGAGGCGGGCAAGATCCGTCTCCGCCCGATCCTGATGACCACCCTGACCACCATCCTTGCCATGGTCCCTCTGGGATGGTTCTCCGACAACAAGATGATGGCCAGTATGGCCTTCGTCATCATCGGCGGCCTGGTGGCCTCCACCATATTGTGCCTGCTCATGATGCCGTCCTATTACCTGATCATATCGAAAAAGGACAGGACGGAAAAAAAGGACAGAAAAGGACTCTTCCGCAGACGTGTGAAAAACGTCGGGGAAGAGGAGTAAACCGGAATAAAAAAGAGTCTCGTCTGCGGGACTCTTTTTTATGATGTTTCCGGAGGAGTTCCATGTTACAATGCAACAGGAAACAATCCTGACAGATGTTTGTATTCGCAGGTATGCCTGCAGCGGAGGCGGTCCATGGCAGCACAGAAGGCGGCGGCAAAGAAGGAAGACTTTGCGGGGCAGCAGAGCCTTTTGAATAAAGAACTGAAGGAGGGAATCTTCAGGCGGGTCTATCTGATCTGCGGTGAGCAGGCCTATCTGCGCCTGCAGAACCGGGACAGGCTCCGCGCCGCCCTTCTGGGGGACGGGGACCAGATGAATGTCTCCGTCTATACAGGTATGGATGTGACGGCCAGGGAGATCATCGACGAGGCGCAGACCCTGCCCTTTTTTGCCGACAGGCGGGTGATCCTGCTGGAAAACTCTGTCTTTTTTTCCAAAAACGCCAGTGTGGAATCCGATGCGCTTGCGGCATTTATCCCGGAGATTCCGGAGTCGGCTTCCCTGGTCTTTGTGGAGGAGAGTCCCGACAAGAGGAAAAAACTCTACAAGGCCATCCAGAAAAACGGCTTTGTGCTCAACTGCGAGGATGTTACTCCCCGCATGCTGGGGCAGTGGACTGGCGGCCTCTTCAAAAAAGCCGGTCTCATGATCGACGGACCGACCCTGGACCGTTTTCTCAACACGGTCGGCGAAGATATGATGAATATTGTCAGCGAGTCCGACAAGCTCATCGCCTACTGTATGGGGCGGGACCACGTGACGGCGGAGGATATCGCTGCCGTCTGCAGCCCCCGGCTCAAGGACAGGATCTTCGAGATGATCGGCGCCGTATCGCGCAGACAGAAGGACAAGGCGCTTGCCATCTATATGGACCTCATCAGCCTGCGCACGCCGTCCCAGGTCATACTGACCCTTCTGCAGAGGGAGTTTTCCCGTCTGGTGCAGGTCAAAGAGTTGCAGGAGGCCGGAGTATCCGAGGCGGAAATTGCCAGGAGCGCAGGGCTTTCCCCCTGGATCATCAGGAAGAATTATCTGCCCATCACCCGGTCCCTGGACGCCAGGCGCCTTACCCGTTCCCTGCAGCAGTGCCTGCAGGCGGACCAGGACTACAAGAGCGGGCTCATGGACGCAGGTGTCGCTGTGGAAATGACGATCATACGGCTGTGTATATGACGATTATTCGACTGTTTAAATGGCGATGAACTTTCTCTGACGTGCTCAGGTACACCGTAAAAGACAGGAAACACCGGTCTTTAACGGGTGTCTCTGCAGGCCTTTTTGGTGTTCTTGACAAACAGCATGTTACTGCTATATATTTAATGGACTGCATTTTTTCTTTAAAATACAGTGGACGGTATTTTGATCCGGTTCATACCGTATACCGTAATTGTAAAATTTCTCCCCTGTATGAGAGGAGGACAGGGGGAGTGATTAGCGCCGGGGCCTTGACAGGCTGACGAGGTTGGCAGTGATCGAAAGATTCGGCGGATGCTGCCACGGCCGCAGTGGGGGCCGTCAGAGAGAGGACAAAGAGCAGAATCAAAACTGTAACAAAACTTCTCCCGACACACTGAGACACAGGTAACTTTAAAGCCTATTTAAATTTTGAAGATAATCAAAGGAGATTAACATGAGAGTCGTTATCCAGGAAAATTACGATAAGATGAGCAAATGGGCAGCTGATTACATCGCATCCAAAATCAAAGCTCACAAAGAGGAAAGGCCTTTTGTTCTTGGTCTTGCGACCGGATCTTCTCCCATCGGTGTTTATAACGAACTTGTTAAAATGTACAAAGCCGGCGAGCTTTCTTTCAAGAACGTCGTGACCTTCAACATGGATGAGTACCTGGGACTGCCCCGCGAGCACGACCAGAGCTACTGGTATTTTATGCATCACTATCTTTTCGATCATATTGATATCCCTGCCGAGAATGTCAATATCCTCAACGGCATGTGCGAGGATCCCGAAGAGGAGTGTGCACAGTACGAAGCGAAGATCACTGCGATCGGCGGCATCGACCTTTTCCTGGGAGGCATCGGCCAGGACGGCCACATCGCCTTTAACGAGCCCTACACATCCCTGAGCTCCAGGACCGGTGTCCGCGTGCTGACCACTGATACCCGCATCGTCAACTCACGTTTCTTTGACAACGATGTGAACAAAACCCCTGAGAAGGCACTTTCTGTCGGTGTCGCAACTGTCACGGATGCCAGGGAAGTCCTGCTTGTCATCAACGGCCACAACAAGGCTGCAGCTCTTGCGGCCACTGTTGAGGGACCTGTCAGCGCCAGGGTGACCTGCAGTGCCCTGCAGCTTCACAAAGACGCGATCATTGCATGTGACGAGGCTGCATGCGGCGAGCTGAGGGTCGATACATACAAGTATTTCCTGGACATCGAGAAGGGTGAAAGACTTTAATCAGAGAGGTATACTAAGAGGTATACTTTTACAATAAGACGGATAGAAATTGGTATTCACCGATTTGCTGCCGGGAGGAATAAATGGGTAAATATTTTGGAACAGACGGCTTCCG
>DGRU01000132.1 GCA_002390025.1 Lachnospiraceae bacterium UBA4380 | reverse complement strand
TGAAGCTGATCGTCGACCTGATCTACCAGTCCGGTTTCGCGGGCATGCGCTACTCCATCTCCAATACAGCCGAGTACGGCGACTACATCACCGGTCCCAAGCTTGTCACTGACGAGACCAAGAAGACCATGAAGAAGATCCTGTCCGACATTCAGGACGGCACCTTCGCCAAGGAGTTCCTGCTCGAGATGTCCGACAAGGCCGGTCAGCAGGTCCACTTCAATGCAATGCGCAAGCTCGCTTCCGAGCATCCCGCTGAAGTCATCGGCAAGGAGATCCGCAAGATGTACAGCTGGAACAAGGAAGAGGACAAGCTGATCAACAACTGATCCCTCTCAGATCTCTTTTAGATCCATGTCTGTGCCCGGTCACGGCGCACTGACAAAAGAATGAATACAGCCCCCGCAGGGACACCCTTGAGATGTCTCTGCGGGGGTTTTTTGCAGGGAGCAGGATCCGGACTGCGGCGGGCGGGCGGATTTATGCTCTTTTACAGTTGCACGAAAGCGGTTTTTCGGGTAAACTATTGGGTCAGTGTTTATAAGGCGGATTCTGCCTTCCGGTGCTTTTGACAGGGCATTGCAGAGAATCCGCGATTCGTATATCAATAGTATCTGGAACAAATATGATTGCATTTTTATCGGGAACCATAGAATATCTGGGAACAGACACGGTCATCGTCGACGTGGGCGGCATCGGATACGAGGTGAAGATCTCGGCGGAAGTGTCGGGCGCGCTCTCGGCCGTCGGCACCGGCAATGCCGTGAAGCTCTATACCTATACCTACCTGCGGGAGGACCAGATCGCTCTCTACGGCTTCCTGTCACGCGATGACCTGGCCCTCTTCAAACAGCTGATCACCGTCAGCGGGATAGGACCCAAAGGGGGCCTGAGCCTTCTCTCTGTCATGTCCGCAGACGATCTGCGCTTTGCCATTCTCTCCGGTGACGCCAGGATGATCTCCCGTGCCCCCGGTGTCGGCAAAAAGACGGCGGAGCGGCTGATCCTCGATCTGCGGGACAGGATCGCCCCGGCCTATGCCGTCCAGGGCGCAGAGGAAACCGCCGGGGCGGGGCTGACCGCCGCCATGTCCGGTGCGGATGCGGGTTCGGAGACGGAATCCACTCCTGTGTCGGATGCGGTCGAGGCGCTGATGGCGTTGGGATATCTGCGCGCGGAAGCTGTCAGGGCGGTCAAAAAGTGCACCCGCAAAGACGATACAGGCGCCATCCTGCAGGAGGCTTTGCGCTATCTATAAGATTGGATTTTTTGAAACTTTGCAAACATGAACACATGAGGTCATGACCACAAGTGATGGAAAAAAGAACGATCGAAACCAGATTTACTTCTGAAGACGCCAAGGTGGAGAATTCCCTTCGCCCCAGGAGCCTGAGAGAATATATCGGTCAGGAGAGGATCAAGGAAAACCTGCAGATCTCCATCCAGGCGGCAAAACAGCGCGGGGAGTCCCTGGATCACATCCTGTTCTACGGACCTCCCGGACTGGGCAAGACGACGATCTCAGGGATCATCGCCAATGAAATGGGAGTGAAGATGCGCGTGACCTCGGGCCCCGCCATCGAAAAGCCCGGGGAGATGGCCTCTGTCCTCAACGGACTGGGGGAAGGGGACATCCTCTTTGTCGATGAGATCCACAGGCTCAACAAGCAGGTCGAAGAAGTCCTGTATCCCGCCATGGAGGATTTTGCCATTGATATCCTGATCGGGAAAGGGTCTGACGCGCGCTCGGTGCGGCTCAATCTCCCCAGATTTACACTGGTGGGAGCGACTACCAGGGCCGGTCTTTTGTCGGCGCCTCTCAGAGACCGCTTCGGTGAGATCCACCGGCTGGAATTCTACACACCGGAGGAACTGTGTACCATCATAGAAAACTCCGCTGTAAAACTGAATGTGTCCATCGAGCGGGAGGGCGCCTACGAACTGGCGCGCAGAAGCCGCGGGACCCCGCGCCTGGCCAACAGGATCCTCAAGAGAGTCCGCGATTTTGCCCAGGTCCGCTATAACGGCGTGATCACCGGGGAAGTGGCGAACACTGCCCTGGACCTCATGGAGGTGGACAAGATGGGACTTGACAGGGCGGACCGGCGCTATCTGATGACCCTGATCGAAATTTTTGAAGGCGGACCCGCCGGCATCGATACGCTTGCCGCCTCCATCGGCGAGGACGCGGGGACCCTCGAGGACCTGATCGAACCCTACCTTCTTCAGAACGGATTTATCAACCGCACACCCCGCGGGCGCATGGCGACTGCAAGGGCCTACGAACATATGGGATTTGCAGCTCCGGAGAATCCGGCATAAGATCCGCGCCGCACAGGACTCGCGGTGCAGTCCTGAATATCAGAAATACAGGAGACTGAATATGCCTTCCAAGAATGCTACCAAAGTGACCATCGGCGGAAAAACCTATACACTGAGCGGAAACGAGAGCGAAGAATACCTGCAGGAGGTGGCCTCGTATCTGAACGGCAAGATCGCGCAGCTTCGCAGCGACGAGGACTACAGAAATGTCCCCTTCGACATGCGCAATGTCCTGCTGCAGCTGAATCTGGCGGATGATTATTTTAAGGCGCGCAGCGAGATCCGCCAGCTGCAGAAGACCATCGAGGAGCGCGAGCAGGATCTGTCCGATCTCAAACATGAACTTGTCGCCACCCAGATGAAGCTGGAGGCGGCCTCCCGGAAAGAGTGATACTATATGACACAAGACCCTTATCCGCATAAAGTTGAACTCCTTGCGCCCGCAGGGAGCGCAGATGCCCTGACCGGTGCCTTCAGCGCCGGCGCAGATGCTGTCTATCTGGGAGGAGAGCGCTTCGGAGCCCGCGCCTATGCGGACAACTTTTCCACAGAGGAGATCATCCGCGCGATCGGTCAGGCCCATGTCCTGGACAGGAAAATCTATCTGACCGCAAATGTCCTGACCCGTGAGGAGGAGCTTCCCGAACTCGTCTCCTTTGTCAGTCAGCTGGATGAGGCGGGACTGGACGGCGTCATCGTACAGGATCTGGGCGTACTCTCGGCCCTGCACGAAGCCTGTCCCGACCTGCCCCTGCATGCCAGCACGCAGCTGTCCGTCACCTCCGCGGAGGCAGTGCGGATCCTCCGCCGTCTCGGCGTCAGACGTGTCGTGCCCGCGCGCGAGCTCTCTCTTAAGGAGATCGAGACACTGCGCGCAGAGGACGCAGCCATGTCATCCGACTGCATAGAGATCGAGGCCTTTATCCACGGGGCCATGTGCTACTCCTATTCCGGCAGATGCCTCATGTCCAGCTTTCTGGGCGGCCGGAGCGGCAACCGGGGCCGCTGCGCAGGTACCTGCCGCCTTCCCTACCGGATCCTGGATGAGAACAGAAAGCCTGCGGGACCCGACGCCCGCAAAAAGGAAGTCTGGCCCCTCTCCATGAAGGACATGTGTGTCCTCTCCATCCTCCCCGAGCTGATCGACGCGGGGATCGATTCCTTCAAGATCGAAGGACGAATGAAAAAACCGGTCTACGCCGCGGGCGTGACCGCAGTCTACCGCAAATATATTGACCGCTTCTATGCCTGGACGCAGGCCGGAAGGCCGACTCCCTGGAAAGTGGAAGAGGAAGATCTTGACATGCTCAGGAGCCTCTATATCCGGACAGAACTGGGAACGGGCTATTATCACGCAAAGAACGGCAGAAACCTTGTGACGATCGGAAAGCCGGGCTATGCCGGCACAGACGCCGCCCTCGAAGAAGAGATCCGCAGGCAGTATCTGGGCAGGCTCCCCTCCCGCCCCGTCACCGGAAGGGCTGTCTTCAGGACCGGACAAGCTGCCCGGCTGGCAGTGACGTTGGCCTCGGATGTCCCCGCAGATCCGACGCATTCTGCAGCGCAGGCTGAAGCCGCGGGTGCCGTCGTGCAGCCCGCCTCGGCAAGTCCCCTGACAGAGGAAGGGCTCAGAGCCCGGCTCGGCAGGACCGGAGACAGCATGTTTACTTTCTCCTCTCTGGAAATAGAGATGGACGACAATATTTTCCTTCCTGTCAGTGCCGTCAATGCCCTTCGCCGCCAGGCCCTGGCAGGCCTGCAGGACAAGATGCTGCAGGATGCCCGCAGGCAGAGACAGCTCAGGGCAGTACAGTCGGAAGCGGCATCAGAAAAAGACAGCCCCGCTGCTGCAGAGGACGGCGGCAGGGAAGAGTCCCCTGATGCCGGGGAGAGCCCCCGCCGCAGAGGGCAGGAACTCTGGGCCCTGGTCTCGACCCGGGAACAGATGGAGGCGGCCCGGGCGGCCGGCTGTGATTGTATTCTGGTCGATGGGGACTTGGGACCTTGCGGCCCGGCGGAAAATACATTTTCTGCACAGAAAACACAAAATGGAAACAATTCGGGAGTAGAGTACGGTGAACAGGAGCGGAATGAACACAGGAAAATTCGCTATGTGTGTGTCCTTCCGCCTGTTTTTCGCGTCAATAACAGAGAACGGATCAGACAGCAGATCCTGACCGCATCCCGGCAGGGTTATTCCGGGATCCTCGTGCGGACCCTGGAGGAACTCTCGCTTGCTCTGCAGGAGGGATACCATGGAGAGATCATTGCCGATTCCTCCCTCTACAGCTGGAACAGCCGCGCCATGAGCGCACTTGCCGCTGACTGCAGCAGGATCGTCTGTTCCCTCGAACTCAACCAGGGCTCGATCCTGGATGCTGTGCGCGCCGCGGAAAGCGGCGGCATGGAGGGAATTCAGGACCGGATCGTCCTGCCCGTCTACGGCAGGATCCCCATGATGGAGAGCGCCGGGTGCGTCCGCAAGACAGAAAAACTGTGCAGCAAAAAGGACGGCTTCTGGTATCTTGAGGACCGCCGGGGCATGCAGCTCCCCGTGCGCTGCCGCTGCGGCGTGTGCGCAAACACGATCTACAATGCGGTGCCCCTCTCGCTCCACCAGTTCGCGGGGCGCGGCCTCTACAGCAAAGTCCCTGTCCACATGTGCATGTTTACGACAGAGGACAGAGAGCAGACCCGCAGGATCCTGCAGTATTTCGGCTCGCTCCGAAACAGCGGCCGCAAAAATACTGCCCGTCCTCCGTTCGACCAGTTTACCAACGGACATTATAAAACCGGCGCATTATAAGAGCCGCCGGAAACGGGAAAATATGAATGCATATGCGATTTCACTCTCAAAATATGTAAATACAGGCATTTTGGCGCTCTTTACCATCCTGTCCTATCTGGGCCTTCCCATGAAGCCGGGACGCGTGCGCCAGGCCATCGAGATCTTTCAGCGCCTGCTGCTGGCCGCTTTTCTGATCAATGCCAATATGACAGTTGCCTGGCTGGCCAAGGGATCGGCGTCGAGGACGCTGTTCCTTTTGTGCGCCATGGAGATCCTCTTCCTGCTCTCCTTTATGGTGCTCTACAGGATCGTCCACGAGATGGCCAATATGATGCTCTTCAACAACCTGTGCATGCTGCTCTCGATCGGCTTTGTCATTATCTCCAGGATTTCCTACTACGGGAGCATGGATGACATCGAGTACAGGGCGGGGGAGCCCATCAAGCAGTTCGTAATGGCCTCTCTTGGCCTGATGATCATGCTGGTGATCCCCTTCTTCAGGAGGTATTTTGACGCCATGCGGCATCTGGGCATTGTGTTCGGCGCCGTCGGCATCGCAGCCCTGGCCGGCGTGCTCCTTCTGAGTGCTGCGACGAACGGCGCCCAGATCACTTACACCATCGCAGGCTTTACCTTCCAGCCCTCGGAATTTGTCAAGATACTCTACATCCTGATGCTGGCCGGAATGCTCAGCGGGGAGGTCACCAGGCCCAAGGCGGTATTTGTCACCTTTCTGGCGGTCATCCATGTCGGGATACTTGTTCTGTCCAGAGACCTGGGCAGCGCGCTGATCTTTTTTGTCATCTATCTGATGATGCTGTTTCTGGCAACCGGCAGCTGGAGGGTCATCTTCACGGGCCTTGCCCTGGGGGTTGCAGGTGCTTTCATCTGCTATTTCCTGTTCAATCATGTGCGGGTCCGCGTGGAGATCTGGAGAGATCCCTTCTCCGTCATTGATTCCATGGGCTATCAGATCGCCCAGGCCCTGTTTGCGATCAGCTATGGCGGCCTGTGGGGCGCAGGTCTCACCCAGGGAGTGCCGACCAGGATTCCTTTCGTGGAATCCGACTTCATCTTCGCGGCCATCGCCGAGGAGATGGGCCTGATCTTCGCCTGCTGCCTGCTCCTTCTGTGCATCAACTGCTTCCTGCGCATCCTTGTTCTGTCGGCAGGCTATTCCAACCGCTTCTTCCAGCTGTTCACCTTCGGAACTGCGGTCTGCTATATTTTCCAGACCTTCCTGACAGTGGGAGGAGAGACCAAGTTCATCCCCCTGACAGGTGTGACCCTGCCCCTGGTCAGTTACGGCGGAAGTTCTGTCCTGTCCACCCTGATCATGTTCGGAATGATCGAGATGATCTTCATCCTGCACGATGAGAGGACGGCCCGCTTCAAGGCCCGTTACAATCAGGAGAGGGCAGGTATGGCTGCGCCGGACGGCTATGCGGCCTATCCCGGCAGCTATGCGGCTGCGCCGGATGCCTATGCGGGAATGCCGGATGCCTATGCGGATGTGCCGGGCGGCTACGGCGATGCACCGGCAGACTATTCCTATACGGAAAATCTGTACGATGATCTCCCCGAGAACTTCCCTGTAAACGGGATCTCCGAGGAGGGCATCTTTGAAAACAGCGGATATGGGGACAGCAGCACACCCCCGGCAGGCGGAGCCTTCTATCAGGGACAGGATCTGGACAGGAGGCGCTGAAACCTCCTCCTTAGCCTGCGGAGCAGATGCTGACGCCCGGATGAGCGTCACATTATAGAAGAGGTGAAGAGAACGATCCCTCTTCGGGAGAACATATCTATGTGGAAAAAGAAAAAGAAGGTGCCGGAGGAAGGCGGAATCCGGATCCCGGATGCCCGTGCGGGCCGGGCCGGCACTGACAACGGAAATGAAGTCATCGTGGAGAGCGTCAGAAAAAAGGCGCGGCGGCAGATCGTCTTTACGGCGGTCGTATTTATCGTGCTCTTCGGCGTGATGACCGCGTATCTGTGCGGCTACGCCGTCGTCAACAGACGCTGGCTCTTTGACAATGACTACAACAGCAGGGACTCCCTGCTCGAGGAACACAACCTCAGGGGCAGGATCTTCTCTGCGGACGGCGAGGAACTGGCCTATTCGGATGAAGACAACAACCGCTACTATCCCTACGGGGCTGAGTTCTGCCATGTGGTCGGCTATTCGATCCTGGGCGGAAGCGGGATCGACGAGTACATGAAGTACGAACTGCTTCATTCCGATATCCCCTTTGACAGCAAACTTGAGTACGACAAAACCGAATCAAAGTATCCGGGCAACGATGTCTTTACAACGCTCAATGTCAGAATGCAGGAGATCGTCTATTCCGAACTCGGGGATGAGAGAGGGGCCGTGATCGTCACCGAACCTTCCACGGGAAGGATCCTGGCCATGGTCTCCAAGCCGGACTACGACCCCAACACACTGGGGCTGATCTGGGAGAGTCTGCGCTCGGATGACAGCGGCAACGCACCCCTTCTCAACCGTGCCACCCAGGGCCTCTATGCTCCGGGATCCACTTTCAAGATCGTGGATTCGGTGGAATTTCTGCAGGAGGATCCCTCGAATTTCAACACATTTTCCTTCAACTGCGATGACGGCATCTATGAGAACGGCGATGACAGCATCCATTGTTTCCAGAATGAATACGGCCAGTATGAGATCCACCACCAGCAGAACCTGGAGCAGGCCTTTGCCCATTCCTGCAACAGCGCCTTTGCCAAGATCGTCTCGGAGGACCTCGATCTCAACCGCTTCCGCAAGACTCTACGGAGGATGATGTTCGACAAGGCTCTCCCCTACGACCTTCCCTGCAGCATGAGCCACTCCCAGCTTCTGGAGGATGGAGAAATCTCTGCCCACAATCTGATGCAGGTCGCCATCGGACAGGGCACGACGGAGGTCTCCCCCCTGCATATGAACATGATCACGATGGCAGTCGCCAACAAGGGCATTCTGATGCGCCCCTATCTGATCGACAGCGTCCGGACTGCGGAGGACAGACTGCTCCGGCAGTACAGTGATACCGAGGAGGGGACCCTCATGGACGAGGAGACAGCGGGCTATGTCCGCAGACTCATGCGCGGAGTCACCAGGGTGACCTATGACGCAGACAACGGAAACGATGTCTGGGGAACCGCCAGTGAATTTGAGGGAACACAGTCCTACATTGCCTTCGGCAAGACCGGCACCGCGGAATTCGTGGAGGACGAAGACAAGGAGAACTCCCACGCCTGGTTCACTGGCTTTTCGGTGGATGCGGACAAGGGAGAGGACGGAGATCCGGATCTGTGCATCACGGTCCTGGTCGAGAACGGCGGAGTGGGAAGCGACAAAGCTGTTCCCATCGCCAAGAGGATCCTCGACAGCTGGTACGGTGAGTGGTAAGAGTGAAAAATAATGCCGGTGCATTATTTGTTACTGTTCACGCCCTCTCGAGGGGCGTGACAGTAACTTGCGTTCGCCCATGCTAAATTCGCTCCGCGAATGGGGCGAACGCCGTTTAACTCGGGTTTTTGCGTTGGAAACCACGCAAAAACGCCTCGAGTTCAGGTGGGTCTGTACAGTAACCATAATTTTTCACTCCGGACGTTTTGCCGCGGGGCGGCAGGGCCGGTAAGAGCGGTAAAGAGGACAAAAAAGTAACAAATAATCCTTGCACGCACAGAAAGTGTGTGATAATATTCTAATGTTTGACATTGATTCGGACTATACTCTCCTGACGGCAGATCT
>DGRU01000131.1 GCA_002390025.1 Lachnospiraceae bacterium UBA4380 | reverse complement strand
GCAGCTGCTCCAACCTCGGCGACGCACAGGCACGCCGTCTGCAGATCCGCGTCAGCGGCGACAAGGGCAAAAAATATCTTGCCCACACCCTCAACAACACCGTCGTGGCTCCGCCCCGCATGCTGATCGCTTTCCTTGAGAACAACCTGCGCGCCGACGGATCTGTCGCTATCCCCGAAGTCCTTCGTCCCTACATGGGCGGCATGACAGAGCTCGTTCCGGAGTGCTGATATCTTAATCTGTACAGGAGATTGTGTCCTTGCATAAATATTTAAGATCGGTGGGTTTCTCCGAGTTAATGAATTCCTATGACCGGCTGAACCTGATCGACGATATCAAAACAAAATCTTCCTATCACATGCAGGCTGCAATTCTTGACAATCCTGAGGAAATGCTGACAGAGTACAAGATGGATCTGGCCGGCGGATGCGGTCTTACCATGGCAGGTACTTTTGAAGATGAGAATGATTTTCTGGCCGGACAGATCGAGCCTTATCTGACGCCGGAAACGATCACGACCATGGAGGAAGTCTTTGTGGAAGAGAGAATCGACAACCGCTCTTTTGCAGGGATCTGCGACGATATGCGGATCGGGACAACTCTGATCTTCCGCCTGCTCAACCCGATCGATTATCTCAGGTTCTCCGCTTATGAGGAGCTTCCCTGTCCGGGTACCGGGGTCTGCCTGTCCGCTCTTTCGGTAGAGGGAACCGTTTTGCTCCCCCTTGAAAAAAGTCCCTACGAGCAGCAGGTGATCCGCCAGCGGGCCGACCGGCGCAGAAAGCTGATGGAAGCAGCCAGGGACGGAGACGAACAGGCCATGCAGACCATTACCATGGAGGATATGGACACCTACGGAGACCTGCTGGGCAAGATCCGGGACAACGATATCCTCACACTGGTGGATTCCTTCTTTATGCCCACCGGTGCAGAGTGCGATGTCTATTACATCATGGGAGAAATCCTGGCCTGCAGGCAGGTCCGCAATCCCTATACACTGGACAGGATCCATGTCCTGACAGTGCAGTGCAGCGGCATCGAATTCCCGGTCGCCATCAATGATAAGGATCTGTACGGACATCCTGAACCCGGCAGACGCTTCAAGGGAGTCATCTGGCTGCAGGGAATCATCCGCTTCCCCGGTGCGGTGTAACAGCCGGGTAAACAAAAAACCGCAGCTATCATAAAAAGCTATCATAAAATCAGAATCAAGAGCCTGGAATTATTAGAAGATTAAGTCATAATTCCGGGCTCTTTCTACATTATTCCAAGTTCCCTTTTATTATTATTCCGGGCTCTTTTTACATTATTCCAATCTCTCTTTTATTATTATTCCAGGTTCTTTTTACTACAATTCCAAAATCTTTTTATCATTTTCTTAAATTTTTTCCATTAAAAGAATCTTCTACTGAAAGGTAAGTTAGTCTTAACAAATTTAGGTTGACGAGACTAACCTCGTGTGCTACAATCCACCTGATTAGATAGTTAGTATTTTCTAATTAAAGGCCCTATCGAGATACACAATAAATAAGACGGGAAAGACATGTGGGGAAACTGCTGTCTGGAGAAAGGGGAACGTACAATGACTTTATTAGAGGCTGAAGTTGGAAAGACTTATACGATTAAAGAAATCAATACAGACGATGACGAGATGAATTCCTTCCTTTTCCGCCTGGGATGTTACAGCGGAGAACCGATCACTGTTGTGTCCAAGAAGAAAAACAGCTGTGTGGCTGTCATTAAGGACGGCCGCTACAACCTGGATCAGCTTCTTTCCGAGGCAGTGATTATTTGAATTCTGCTCGCATCACCCCCGGGCGGGTGTGAAATGTTTTGTAAAAAACTCTTCCCGCGGGTGTGAATTATTCTGTTAAAACTATTCCCGTGAACATAAGGGAAAATGATCCCGGGAATCAGTATTGATATTATGTCACTATTAAAGGAGGTTTTGTATGAGAATTGCTTTTGCCGGCAACCCGAACAGCGGCAAGACTACAATGTATAATGATCTGACGGGCAGAAGTGAAAAAGTAGGTAACTGGGGCGGTGTAACAGTAGGCCGCAAAGAATACCCCATCAAGAATGAGTATACGAAGGGAGTCGAGGCAATTGCCGTTGATCTGCCCGGCGCTTATTCCATGTCTCCGTTTACACCGGAGGAAAGTATCACCAGCAAGTTTGTCCGCGATGAGCATCCGGATGCCATCATCAACATTGTCGACGCGACCAACCTGAGCCGCAGCCTCTTCTTTACAACACAGCTGCTGGAACTGGGGATTCCCGTTGTTGTCGCTCTGAACAAGGCGGATATCAACGAGAAAGAAAAGACCACGATCGATGTCGTTGAACTCGAGAAGATGCTCGGCTGCCCTGTCGTCAACACGACCGCGATCGAGGGCAAGGGACTTGCGGAAGTCGTCGAAAAGGCGGTCGCCCTGAACGGTCAGACACAGAAGGCACCCTATGTGCAGGCTGATATTGACCTTCATGACAAAAATGCCGTTGACGCAGAAGACCGCAAGCGTTATAAATTTGTAAATGACATTGTCGCCAAAGTTGAGAAGAGAGCAGTCAAGTCCGCAGAGATCAACAAGCAGGACGCTATGGATAAGGTCCTGCTCAATCCCATCGCCGGTATCGCGATCTTCGCAGTGGTCATGTGGTTTGTTTTCTGGGTATCTCAGGCATGGCTGGGACCCCTGGTTGCAGACTGGCTGGTCGGATACATCGAGATGTTCCAGGAATGGGTCGCAGGTCAGCTCGAGAACAGCCCCGCAATCCTGTCCGCACTTCTGGCAGACGGTATCGTCGGCGGTGTCGGCGCGGTAGTCGGTTTCCTGCCCCTCGTCATGGTCATGTACTTCCTGATCGCTCTGCTTGAGGATTGCGGTTACATGGCTCGTGTCAGTGCCGTTATGGATCCCATCTTCAAGAGAGTCGGTCTGTCCGGAAAATCCGTCATCCCGGTCGTCATCGGAACAGGCTGCGGCATTCCCGCCATCATGGCCTGCCGTACCATCCGCGATGAGAGGGAGAGAAGAGCAACTTCTATGCTCGCCACCTTCATTCCCTGCGGCGCCAAGATCCCGGTCATTGCCCTCTTTGCAGGCGCATTTTTCAACGGTGCCGGCTGGGTCAGCACACTGTGCTATTTCTTCGGACTGGTCCTGATCTTCCTGGGCGCTCTGCTCATCAAGGGCATCACAGGTTATAAGTACAGAAGATCCTTCTTCATCATGGAGCTTCCCAAGTTCAAGGTGCCCAGCCTCAAGTTCGCTTTCAAGTCCATGATGGAGCGCGCAAAAGCATACATCATCAAGGCAGCTACCATCATCCTGATCTGCAACACGGTCGTTCAGGTCATGCAGACATTCAACTGGCAGTT
>DGRU01000095.1 GCA_002390025.1 Lachnospiraceae bacterium UBA4380 | reverse complement strand
ATAGTCGCGAAAAGCGATCATATCGTGGAATTTCCAGGTCGTGTCTATATGCAGAAAAGGAAAGGGAGGTTTCTCCGGCCAGAATGCCTTCAAGGCAAGGTGCAGCATGACAGAGCTGTCTTTTCCGATCGAATACAGCATCACCGGCTTTTCGCATTCCGCCGCAACTTCGCGCAGAATGTAGATTGCCTCTGCTTCCAGCTTGTCCAGATGTGATAAGGTTTGCATGTATGCCTCCTGTGTTTCTTGGTTACTTTTCAAACCGCCCCTGTATTCAGGTCAGTATTTGTTGGCATCGCTGCGGTCTACGGTGATTGTCACGGTCCTTCCGGCCCCTGCACCGGCGCACTCCCGGCTCCCGGCGGGATTTTCCCCGGAGCCGCTCTGATGAGCGGCATGTTGAGGAAGGATGATGATCCAGTGGGAAAACCTCCCATCCTCTTCCACGCGCATTCTGCCTCCCCGTCCGCCGATGTCCGCACCCAGATAGTAGGCGATCGCACCCGCGCTGCAGACTTTCAGGCAGGAGGCACAGCCCCAGCACTCCTCCGGATGGGGAAGAAAAGCAGTCCCCCCCTGCCGAATCCGGATCAGGTTCCCGGGACAGATCTCTGCGCACGCACCGCAGCGCATGCACCTGGTTGAATCAATCAATACACTCATCTATATCTCCTTGATGCAGGTATGGTATCTGGCGGAATTCAGACGGCATGCAGCGGGCGGAAGAACATCCTGATCTCGTCGTCCAGCAGAACAGAATTGATAAACAGGTCATACTGATCATCCCGGGCCGGGTAATCTGTATGGATCCCGAAACCCGGCCACCGCGTCTCCCGGCGGGCCTGCAAGTGGGCGATCAGTGTCCTGCATACATCCAGCCGGTCCAGAAGTTCATAGATGCGGTACAGATCTTCGGCGTCAGAAACTGTGAGTTCTTCCGCCAGACTTTTCAGCTGCAGGATCCTGTCCCGGGCAATCTCCAGACGGAAAGTACTGTATTGATATCCCGTCCGGATCCCGCCGGCATATTCATCCATTACCTTCTGCATGGCTTCTTCCAGGGCAAAGACGTCATTGGCACCGCCTTCACCCGCTGATCCCGGCCTGACCCTGCTCTCATAGTCTGCAAAAAAAGCCTCTACCTGTCCATCGATCGAATCCCATTGAGCCTGCGGCAGATCGGCAAGATCATCCAGTATGGTGAGAGCTGCGATCTTCCCCTCTGCCAGGGCACCGGGGACAAATTTTTTTGGTGCGCCGCCTGCCGCATCGCCCGCCGCGTAGAGTCCCCGGAGAGTCGTCCGGCGTCCTTTGTCCACCCAGAATCCACTCCCGGTGTGTCCGCCGACTATATAAGGCTCTGTGCCCTCTACCTCCACATTGCATACGGATGGCATCTCCCCGCTTTCGATCCAGTGCAGGGTCTGGGAGGGCGCCATGTTCAGATAAGCCCGCAGCAGATCCTCTTCCTGCTGCGGGGAGATCCCTTTGGTCCTGAGAAAGCATGGCCCGCGGCCCCGGCGGTTCTCGCTGGTGACGCCATGTGCCCGCCCCGATGTTGTCAGACCGTACTCCTCTTCAAAAATCTCTCCAAGAGCGTTGATCTCTCTGGCTCCCACTCCCAAAGCAATGGTGCCCGTGGGAGCGATGGTATCCTTACAGCGCTGGGCGACAAAGCGCATCTCAAAGCTGGTCATCTCCGCGCCCGCCCGGATGCCCATGGCATAGCCCGCACCGGTGTTAAAGGGGGGATACCACATTTTGTGCCTGGAAAAGCCGGGATTGTTGGGGCGGTAGAGCCCTGCCGCACCTCCTGTCGCGATCAGTACAGCCCTGGCAGAGACTGCCACGGCGGCCGACCCGTCCGCCGACAGCCCCACCGCTCCGCATATGCGTTTTGTGCCGGCTTCTGTCACCAGAAGATCCGTCAGAATCACATGATTGAGGACCGTGATATTGGAGTATCGTCCGACTTCCTTTGCCAGGAGGGGTTTGATGTTCTCGCCGTTGATCTTGATATTGTGCCTGCCGCGGCCGGCATAAGACCCGTCCGGGTTCTTCTGGATCACCAGGCCCATTTTTTCCAGGTCCGTAACCGCATCATGAAAGCCTTCGGCCATTGTCAGGACCAGATCCTCACGGATGATCTGCTCTGCATCCCTGCGTACAAAAGACAGATAGTCCTGCGGGGTCTGACCGTCTCCCAGCCAGGCGTTGAGGGCATTGACACCGGCCGCAAGACAGCCGGAACGCTGTATATTCGCCTTTTCCGCCACCAGGATCCTGGTTTTGGGAGATCTCCTGGCGGCTGTGACCGCCGCGTAGCAGCCGGCGGTCCCGCCTCCTATGATCAGGATGTCTGTAGTCAGTTCTTTCTTTTCCATCTCTTTCTCTATATCCTTCTCCTCACAGGAAGACACTCTCTGTGCGCAGGGACTGGTTGAAGGCAAGATGTACCTGATCCTCCCGGATGATGAACATACGGTGCAGGAAGACATCTACTGTCTCGCCGATCCGGATCTCGGGATCGTTAAAGCTCCTGAGCGCGGAGAGGACATTGCCGTGGATCCGCACCCGGACTTCCAGGCTGCTGCCGCGGAAAATGATGTCCTCCACAACGCCTTCTTCTGCAGATTTTGCAAACTGAACGCTCTCCCCTTTTTTGAAAATGCTGATGAATTCCGGACGCACGATCCCGATGGAATTCTCTCCTGCATCTTCAAAGTAACGGAAGCTGCCATAATTGTTGACCGGGACGGAGTTGCCGATAAAGCGTGCGACAAAGGGAGTCGCCGGCCGGGCGTAGAGTTCCGTCGGTGTCCCGGCCTGTTCCACCCTGCCCTGGTTGGTGACGATGATCTCATCCGCCACTTCGATCGCTTCGTCCTGGTCATGGGTGACAAAGATACTGGTGATACCGATCCGGCTGATCATCTCCCGCAGCCAGGTGCGCAGTTCCAGGCGGACCTTGGCGTCGATTGCCGCGAAGGGCTCGTCGAGCAGCAGGATCTGCGGGTCCGGAGCCAGGGCCCTCGCAAAGGCGACACGTTGGCGCTGTCCGCCCGAGAGCTGGCTGGGATACCGTTTTTCCAGACCCTCGCATCCGATCAGCCTGAGGAGTTCATCCACTTTCTCCCGGATCTTCTCCTCCGGCGCCTTCTTCACCCGAAGGCCGAAAGCGATATTCTCAAAAACCGTCATATAGCGGAAAAGGGCGTAGCTCTGAAAGACAAATCCAATCCCCCTCTCACTGCCGGGGACATCATTGACGACTTTGCCGTCAATCAGGATCTGACCGGAATCCGGATGCTCCAGGCCGGCAATCATTCTCAGGATGGTCGTCTTGCCGCTGCCGGAGGGGCCCAGCAGGGCAACCAGTTTTCCTCTGGAGATACTGATATTGATATCTTTAGATGCCTGAAAGTCTCCGAAGTTTTTATTGATATTGCGGAGTTCAACATATCCGTTTTTTTCATTCATTTCTTTTTCTCTTCACGATCTGTCTCTATTTATGTATATCCAGTTCCTTTTTTCCGCTGTGTTCGAGGAAAATGCGGAGGATCAGTACAATGACTGCCATGATCACCAGGATCGAGGAAGCGGCGAAGGCGCCGGTAAAGTCATATCCCTGGTACAAAAGTTCTATATAGAGCGGCAGTGTATTGGTTTTTCCCCGCAGATGCCCCGACAGAACGGAGACTGCACCGAATTCTCCCATGGCCCTGGCCGTACACAGGACGATTCCGTACAGGAGGGCCCATTTGATATGGGGAAAGGTCACTCTTCGAAAGATGGTCAGTGTGCCTGCTCCCATCAAAGCGGCGGCCTCTTCCTCGTCGGTCCCCTGGGCTGTCAGGACGGGAATGAGTTCCCTTGAAATAAAAGGAAAGGTGACGAAGATCGTTGCCAGGATGATGCCGGGTACGGCGAAGATGATCTGGATCCCTCTGCTGTCCAG
>DGRU01000093.1:3900-5692 GCA_002390025.1 Lachnospiraceae bacterium UBA4380 | reverse complement strand
GATACCTGCATTCATGCAGACATAAGATCTTTCTCCCTGTATGTTTTGCCGCGGGACGGCACAGCTCCCTGCGGCTGCCCGGGAGAATACACTCTCGCCGCGAGGATGCCCGCGCGTGCGATAGGGAAGATATTTCATCGTCTTTGTAAGGTAAAAGACAAGGAAACCCGCAGGCATGATCCCATGCTTCGCATGGGCGCAAGACTCGCGTTCGAGTCTTGAATAATCAGTGTTTGCGGAAAACAATTGTCCCGTCAGCATCCATGGAATCCACGATGGCAAGGCTGTAGAGATCGACACCCGCCTCGCGCAGGAGCCTGCCGCCGTTCTGGAACCCCTTCTCGATCGCGATCCCGATTCCGGCCACAGATGCGCCCGCCTGCCTGCAGATGTCCAGAAGGCCCTGCACAGCCTTTCCGTTGGCCATGAAGTCATCCACGATCAGCACACAGTCATCGTCGTGCAGATAGTGTTTGGAGAGCGTGACAACATTGTCCACATTGTAGGTATAGGAGTGAACGATGGATGTGTACAGATCTCCGTCCAGATTCATGCTGCGAGCCTTCTTGGCAAATACGGCGGGAACACCGAAGCGGCGTGCCACGGGATATGCGATCGCGATGCCGGATGACTCCACTGTCAGGACACGGGTGATGCTTTTTTCTTTGAAATGCTCATAAAAAGCGTCTCCGATCTGTTCCAGAAGCGCAATATCCACCTGATGGTTGAGGAAACTGTCCACCTTGAGGATGTCTCCCTCTCTCACCTGTCCGTCCTTCATGATCCTCTCTTCAAGAAAATTCATGGCCTCTCCCTTCCTGCTGTCTGAGCCGCTCCGGCTGTATGGATGAAATATTGAATACTTCTATGTCTTTTTCCGGGCCTGTTATTTGGGCTGATAGAAACCGATCTTCTTATACACCTTGCGGAGTGTCTTGTTGGCAATATAGGATGCCTTCTGGGCGCCCTCTTTATAGACACTGTCCAGATAAGCCTTGTCGGCGATCAGACGCTTGGCCTCTTCCCGGATCGGATTGAGGCAGTCCACGACAGCCTCTCCGACTGCGGGCTTGAAAACGCCGTAGCCCTTTCCTTCAAACTCGCGCTCAATCTCCTCAAAGGTCTTGCCGGTGATGGTCGCATAGATATTCATCAGATTCGCGACGCCGGGCTTATTCTCCTTGTCGTAGCGCACGCAGTTCTCGGTGTCGGAATCCGTGACGGCGCGCTTGAACTTCTTCATGATGACATTGGGCTCATCCATGAGGAAGACACAGCCCTGCGGATTGGATTTGGACATCTTGTCTCCGGGAGTCATCAGGCCGTAGATCCTTGCACCCATCTTGCTGATGTAGGGCTCCGGCACGCGGAAAACATCGCCGTAGATGTTGTTGAAGCGATTGGCAATATTCCTGCAGAGCTCGACATGCTGCTTCTGGTCCTCTCCCACCGGAACATAGTGGGGCTGATACAGAAGGATATCCGCCGCCATCAGAGAAGGATAGGTAAACAGACCTGCATTGATATTGTCCTTGTGCTTCTCGGACTTGTCCTTGAACTGCGTCATACGGGTCAGCTCTCCGAACATGGTATAGCAGTCAAGCACCCAGCCCAGCTGCGCGTGCGCAGGCACATGGGACTGCAGGAACAGAGTGTTCTTCTCCGGATCAAGACCGCAGGCAATATAGAGCGCGAGCATTTCCAGAGAGCGGCGGCGCAGCTCCTTGGGATCCTGACGCACAGTGATCGTGTGCATATCCGCCATAAAATAATAGCAGTCGAATTCGTTTAC
>DGRU01000093.1:3370-3786 GCA_002390025.1 Lachnospiraceae bacterium UBA4380 | reverse complement strand
CTCGGCTGGATTCCCGAGAGCATGACTTTCTTTTCCTCACCCATGTAGATACTTTCCTCCTGTCATATATTTCAACAACCCGCCAAAGAATTGCAGGTTTCCCGCAAAGAAACTTTCCCTATCATACCATGCGTTCGGAAACGGTGCAAGAATCGCCGCCGATCTGGTCCTTTTCCGGTCTTTTACTTTACCGAAAAATACCCCACAGGCACCTTTTCCGTGAGCCAGACACCGTTCACAGAGTAATAGAAGACATATCCGTCCGCATTCATACGCCCCGCATCGACGCGAAGCAGCACAGGCTTTCCATGCCGCCTGCCCACCTGCTCCGCCGTCTCCTCATCCAGAGACAGATGCACATAGAGCCTGCTCATGCGAAGGATTCCCTGCTCCTGTATCGAAGACAGAAAACACTC
>DGRU01000093.1:0-3257 GCA_002390025.1 Lachnospiraceae bacterium UBA4380 | reverse complement strand
ACAGGGATCGAATGCCCCTGATTGGCCCGGATCAGCCTCCCGTCTGCACTGTAGGAATACCTCTTTTTATTATTCGTCTCGACGATCTCGTCCAGCTTCTCCCTGTCGAAGCCCGGATGCCCTGCCCTGCGGACACCCGCGATCAGCTCATCCGCATCCGCCCAGCCGTGCTCATCCAGACGGATCCCGATGATCTCCGGCCTGTGCCTCAGTATTTTCGAAATAAACTTGCTTATATTCTTCTTCTCTTTTTCCGTCATCTCAAAATCTAAAACTCTATTTTTCTTTCATCCAAAACCCGAACAGCACAAATCTGCGCCATATGATGTTTTCATCATTTCTCTTACAGAGCATGAGCAGCTGCCATGCGTTCCTTACCGCTTCTCACTTCTGCTCTTTCAGAGCCTGAGCAGCATAGGTCCTGGCGAAGTCTGTTGGGATGAGCATTAGATGTACTTGGCGAGATCTATGCGGCGGGCGGGTCAAATGCCCGGCCCTCACGGCCGGGCATTTGTCGTTCACCTGTCTGAGTATTCCGTTCCTTCAGAACGGAATACGAGTTTGAACGTTGCCCGCCCGGAGCATAGGCGAGCCTTACGTACATCTATGCGAAGGACACCAGACCTTCAAAGGACCTATGCTGCGAAGGCTCGTCCTTAATTGCTTTAGATCAGGAAACTGTCCTTGACCGCATTCTTCAGCGTCCACATGCGGTTAAAGGTATCACCCTGCACCTTGAAGAAGTGCTCATCCGCCTCGGGGAAGACGCGGGAAGTAAATACCGCGTCGCCGTCGTTGACGAAGATCTCGATCGAAGAACTGTCCACGAAAATGCGGAAATGCTGCAGGCCGTTTTCAAGAGGCCTTGTCCGGCTCTCGCCCTCGGACTGGTTGAAGCGGATATGCATACCGCTCCTGTCGACAGTGATCTCCTTCTTCTCCTCGCTGTAGCAGATGGAGAGGCCGCCGTTTCCGTCCTTGTCCGTAAACATATCCAGACGGACATCTCCCTTGCGGCAGTCCAGTTCCACTTCCGACGCGACGGGAAGGGCGAAGCACCCGGCCTCGTTGGGCGTGAGAACGATCTTCTCCTCGCGGAGTTTTTTCAGCTCGGGAAGAGGCTGCTGGATCAGACGGCGTCCGCGTACTGTCAGCTCGCGGGGAAGAGTCAGGCATCCTGCCCAGTCCTCTTCATCTGTCGGATAGGAGACATCCGGAACGCCCATCCAGGCGATCAGAATAGCCTTGTCGGCATCCTGCAGGTTATTGGCGCAGGCGGCGGCATAGGAATCGAATCCGAAGTCGAGCACGTGGAACTGGCCGTCGGGCGTGAAGGTGAGGCTGTCCCAGTCCATATGGCCCAGGATATAGCCGTTGTGGTTCTGGCTCTGGCCGCGGCCGGGGAGAGTCAGGTGCTGCGGGCACAGCAGAAGGACATCCGTACCGCCCAGATGCTCGATGGAAGGGCACTCCCACATGTCGCCGAAGTTCTCGAATCCCGGAACCTTCAGCTCACCCTCAAAGGTCCATCCGTGCTGGAGATTCTCGGAAGAATAGACCAGAACACAGCCGCGCTTATCCAGCGTCTGCGCGCCGATGATCATGTAATATTTTTCCTGGCCGGGAATCTGGATGATCTTGGGATCGCGCTGATGCTCGGTGTAGCCGGGATGGGCGCCGAAAAGAGGCAGGGGATATTTTTCCGGCCAGCCGTCCTTGCCCAGACGGGCCAGACAGGTATAGGCATGCCTTGTCCAGTCCGGATCTCTGTGGTTGCCGGTATAGTAGAGATAGATCTTGTCGCCGATGGGCATGGCGGATCCGGAGTAGACGCCCTTGTTGTCATAGCCGTCCTCCTGGTCGGGCAGAAGGCAGACGCCCAGATTTCTCCAGGTCACAAGATCTTTGGAAATAATATGATACCAGTGCTTGAGTCCGTGCACCGCGCCCCAGGGGCACCACTGATAGAAGAGGTGCCAGCGGTTGTCGTGCCAGACAAATCCGTTGGGATCATTCATCAGGCCGGTCACAGCCTGATTGTGAAAGTGCTGGCGGTAGACAGAGGCGGAAATCTTTTCGTACAGCTCGCCCAGTTCCTGCGGATCCTTCAGATAACGATATTTTTCTTCCTTGGTCCATTCTCTCATATTGAGATCTCCTTTCCGCCCGAAATGGGCCTGCACGTGACAGTACACTTATTTCGCAATTACCGCCCGGGATGGGCCGGCAAATCACAACTTCTGTTTTCGCTCCCGGAAAACAGACAGATCACAGTACGTATTTCTCGATGATCTCTCCTACACCGCCCTCGTCGTTATCAGCCTTTGCGACATAGTCACACTGGTCGATGATTCCCTCAAAAACATTGCCGACACCGGCGCCGATCCCGGCTGCCTGGATCATGGACAGATCGTTGACATTATCGCCGATGGCAATCGTGTCTTTCATATCCACACCGAGAATCTGGGCAAGGCGCCGAAGTCCGTTCCCTTTACTGACGCCTTTTTTGTTAAACTCCAGATAGCGGCCGCTGGAATAGCTGACTTCGCAGTCACCGGTCAGGTACTCAAGCTCTTTTTCAATGGGATTGAGAAAATCATAGCCCACATGCTGGTAGAGGATCTTGATGATCTGCTGCCCCTTCAGGAAAGACAGATCTTCATCATAGATTTCAATGAAGTCCTGGCGGTTGTTGAGGAAGGCTACTTCATCCTCATTGCTGTTGTACAGATAGACCGTGTCCTGAGTATAGATATGCTGGCAGACATCATACTCACGGCCTTTCCTGTAAAGAGAATCCGCCAGTTCCCAGGAGATGCCCTCCAGGTGAAGTACGCGGTTCCCCTTATTCTCCGTAATAGCTCCGCCGTTGAAGGAAATGGAATATTGATCAGCAAGGTCATACAGGCCGACTTCCTTGAGGGTGTTCTGGAAGGACATATAGCCCCGGCCGGAGGCACAGACAAATTTTACACCCTTCTCTGTCGCCGCACGGATCGCGTCAATATTTCTCCGGCAGATGGAGCGGTCCATGCTGAGCAGGGTCTCATCCAGATCACAGGTAATGATTTTGTACATAAGTTTTTTCCTTTCTTAGAACAACGAGGAAAAGACCAGGAAACAGACCGACCTTCTGCGCAGTTCGATGGTACTCCACTGCCTTCTCCAATCTTTTTTAATTATAACATGTCAGGGGGGGACAGGGGACGGTTCTGTGTCTCCTTTTCACGAAAAGGAGACACAGAACCGTCCCAATG
>DGRU01000043.1 GCA_002390025.1 Lachnospiraceae bacterium UBA4380 | reverse complement strand
TTCTTCTCTGTTCCCTGGATGACCAGGGGGCCGCCGAAGCCGCCGGAACCTTTTTCTACACGGATCGCTCTGTATTCTGCCATTTGATTTTCCTCCCTTTACAATGGTTTGTTTTGATTGTTTCAGCTTTTTTGTTTTACGGTTTGCAGTGCCGTGTTGTTTACGCTTTTTCTCAGCCCTTTCGGCTGTGTTTTTCTTTGATGATTGCATGATATCGTAAAAACAGAAGAGTCTTAATTCCGCGATTGCCGGGCGGATGGAAATTGATTTGTTCAGCGGATTTCCGCCGCATGGAAAAAGCCTGTATGATCCTGCCATGTACTTATAGGCTGTGAGGAAACGTGATACAATGAAATAACAAAAAAAGATTTATTGATAACAATGCGTCTTTACGCAAGCCGGCGGAGGGATAACAGATGAGAATAAAAGATGCGATCGCATCGCTTCAGCTTGGCAGAAAGAAACAGACACAGGTGCATCAGCTGTGCACAATATGGAGCAAATATGCGGAAGACGGGCCGGATGCGGTGCCGCTGGCCGAATATCCGCGGCCGCAGCTCAAGCGCGCCGACTGGCGATGCCTGAACGGCTGGTGGGAGTATGCTTTTCGCATGCCGGTTGAGTCCATGGGGATTGCGGAAGGCAGAATCCTGGTCCCTTTTTCACCCGAGACAGCTCGGTCCGGGGTCAGCCGCACGCTTTTACCCGGGGAACTTCTCTGGTACAGAAGGACGATTGATGATTTTCATCTTCCGAAAGGAAAGAGGGCAATTCTGCATTTTGGAGCAGTGGATGAGAGATGTTCTGTCTGGTGGAACGGAACAAAGGTCGGCGCCCACCGCAACGGCTGCCTCTCTTTTTCCTTCGATGTGACAGACTATGTGCGCGAGGGAAGGAACAGGCTGGAAGTCTGTGTCCGCGACGATACCGATCAGGGGACAGCCTGCCGCGGCAAGCAGACGCTGAAGCCGGGCGGAATGTATTATCATGGGCAGAGCGGCATCTGGCAGACAGTCTGGCTGGAAACAGTTCCGGATATCTACCTCAGAGGTTTGAAAATTACTCCCATTTTGGAAGAAGAGGCGGTGGAACTGAGGCTGACCTTCTCCGACGAACCCGGATCCGAAAAAACAGACTGCATGGATTCCCGGGTCAGGATCACCCTTCTTCCCCCGGCCCTTTTCAATTCCGGGGATGAAGCGGAAGGATTCTTCGAAGCGGCAGGATCCGGCCCGGAGGAAGAGCACGCGGGGAAAGCGTCCGCAAGGACTTTTGACTTCCCCTGCAAACGAAGGATGAAAGTGCGGATCCCGGTTCCGGAGCCGGCACTCTGGAGTCCTGAAAACCCTGTCCTCTACGGTCTCCGTATCGAGACGGGGGAAGATGCAGTGGAAAGCTATTTCGCCATGCGCTCTTTCGGCGTAGGAAAGGACGAGGCCGGCAGAGCCCGCCTTCTCTTAAACGGGGCACCTTATTTCTTCCACGGTGTGCTGGATCAGGGCTACTGGCCGGAGAGCCTGATGACGGCCCCGGCGGACCAGGCCATGGTATTCGACATCACCCAGATGAAGGAACTGGGCTTCAATATGCTGCGCAAGCACGTGAAGATCGAACCGGCCAGATGGTACTGGCACTGTGACCGCATCGGCATGGTGGTCTGGCAGGACATGGTCAACGGCGGAGGTCCCGTGCACAAGATTCTGGAGACCTATGGCCCCACAGTCTTTCCTCCCCTTGGGACCCACCTGCGGGACAATCACTACGCGCTTTTATCCAGGCAGGATGCGGATGCCAGACGGCGCTTTGAAAAAGATCTGAAGAAAATGATCCGTCAGCTGTACAACTGTCCCTGTATCGGCATGTGGGTTCCCTTCAACGAGGGATGGGGGCAGTTTGACGCCCTTCGGATTACGGAAGATGTCAAAAAAGCAGATCCGACAAGGCCGGTCGACCACGCCAGCGGCTGGTTTGACCAGGGCGGAGGAGACGTGCGCAGCGTCCACAATTATTTCCGTCCCCTCACAGTGGAGCCGGACCAAAGAGCTTTTGTCATTTCCGAATACGGCGGCGCCAACTGCAATGTAGCCGGTCATTCCATGAGTGAAGAGGTGTACGGCTACCAGACAGTCAAGGAGGCGGATTTTCCGGACACATTCCGCAGCCTTATGGAAAAGGTTCATGGGTTGGTAAAAGACGGCCTTTCCGGAGCCGTGTATACACAGGTCTCCGATATCGAAGAGGAGACAAACGGCCTGCTCACCTATGACCGCAGTGTGAGGAAAGCAAAAGCTCTGTAATAGGGCCTGCTCACCTACGACCGCAGCGTGCGGAAGGCAAAAGTTCCGTAATATACAGGTCTCCCTCAAAAAGTACAGAAAACAGCAGAACGGATTCTGCCGTTAAATTAAAAAAGGCCGAAAAAAGGCTCTGCAGCGTTTGCAGAGCCTTTTTTCGGGGATGATAAGGGGTAATAGGGGTATGGTAATGGTGATGATTGATATGATCGTTGGTTCGATTCAGTTATTGTGATAGATTTCTATTGTTATAGATTATATTATTTCTCGACGATCTGGATC
>DGRU01000164.1 GCA_002390025.1 Lachnospiraceae bacterium UBA4380 | reverse complement strand
CTTCGGGCCAGTATGTCAATATGGGTCAGACAGTCGGCTATTGCGGAAGTACCGGCCTTACAACAGGCCCGCATCTGCATTTTGAAATTCGCGAAGGCGGCGCATTCCTCAATCCGCTTGCCTTCTTCTCGGGAGGTTCCTTTGATTATGCACCGGATGCATAATTCCCTCCTGTACTGTTGATACCGGACAGCCGGAAAACGCTGTCCGGTTCCGCATGTTTTTTTGATTCCTTTTGTGGAAAGGAGTGTTTGTTTGCGAAATCTGCTTCAGCGTCTTCTGGATAATATACTGGATTTTATTTCGGCAATTTTCAACGTAGGCATTCGTCTGAAATACGTACTTGCCCTGCTGATTCTTTTTACCGGCGGTGCAGTCGCGCTGACCTACAATCAGATGCTCAACAATGTGGGCGGGCGCACCGATTATGAAGAGGCGATGCGCTATATCGCTCTGAAGGACCTGATCGAAGAACATTTTATTGATCCCGTAGATCGCAGCACCATGACGGACTCTGCCTCTGCCTCCATTGTTGCAGGGCTTGGGGATAAATGGAGCTATTACATGACGCCGGATGAGTACAAGTCCTATCAGCTCTATTCCTCCAATGACTACAGTGATATCGGCATTTCCATGATCAAATATGCCGACGGCGGATTTCAGATCGTCTCTGTTACGCCCGGCACGCCGTCCGCCAATGCAGGGCTTACTCCCGGCATGATTATCACAGCCATCGATGACGTCAGCGTTCTCAACTCCGATATTGATGATGTCAGAATCCTGATTCGCTCCCGGCTTAACACACAGTTCAATATCAGCGTAGGGAAGGACGTCTACACCGTAGACTGCTCCAGGGTCTACAGCAGTCCGGTGGTTTCCCGTCTGGAAAAAACCATGGCAGGGTATGTGCAGATTAAAAACTTCGAAGCCGGCAGCGGCGCGGATGCAGTCAGCGCAATTGAAAATCTCCTGTCCCAGAAAGCGGTAGCGCTTTGTATCGATGTCAGAGGAAACCCTGGTGGTCTTCCCGGCGAGGTAGCTACGCTGCTGGACTATCTTCTGCCCAGCGGTGAGCTCTTCTCCCAGGTGGATAAGGAAGGGCACAAAACCGTGACGCGCTCTGATGCAATGTCACTCCAGCTGCCGATGGTGGTTCTGGTTGACAGCAATTCCTACGGGGAAGCGGAGCTTTTAGCAGCAGTGCTTCAGGAGAAGGGTTGGGCGACCGTTATGGGCGAGGCCACATCCGGCATGACCCGTTCCCAGGAGACCTTTGAGCTGGAGGACGGCAGTGCCATCCGTCTTTCCACCAAAAGCTATCTTACGGCAAACGGCGTTGACCTGTCCCTGTCCGGCGGCGTTATCCCGACGACAATTATTCACAATTCCGACCCCAATACGGTCGGAACCACAAGCGGCACACTGGGCGACAGCGACGGCACGGCAAGCATGTCGGGCGATGAACAGCTGATGGCTGCCCTGAAATATCTCAGTTAAAACCCTGTTTCAGGTTTTTATATTTTCCCGGTTTGAGAAGTAAGTGATTTTATCAGAAGAAGGAGTAAACAGTTATGGCAATTCCGAGCAGATACAAAATGAGTTCAGAGCGGTTGGAAGCCCTCAAGGAAGAACTGAATTATCTGGAAACCGTCCGTGAGAAAGAAGTTGCGGAACTGATCAAGGAAGCGAGAAGCTTTGGTGACCTCAGCGAAAACAGTGAGTATGATGAGGCGAAGGCGGAGCAGGGCAAGCTCTATTCCAAAATCGCCGAGTTAAAAGATCTCATTGAGAACGCCGAAATCGTCGACAACACGGATGCAGATCTCCCGAAGGACTCTGTCACGCTCGGCAGCATCGTCCAGGTTGTGGATCTGGAGGAGAATCTGGAAGAGTCTTATGAGGTCGTTGGTTCTCAGGAAGCAAACCCCAGAGAGGGCCGCATCTCGGATGACTCTCCCCTCGGCAAAGGTCTCCACGGCCACCGCGCAGGTGACGTTGTCACAATCGAAGCCCCGGCCGGACAGCTCCAGTTCAAAATCGTCTCGGTAAAGAATAACTGATTTTGGGGTACGGCATGAGCGAAAGAACAGATAACATCCAGCAGGAGAAGGATGTTTCCGATCTTCTGCAGGTACGGCGCGATAAGCTTGCCGCTCTGCAGGAACGGGGAAAGGATCCTTTCCGTATTACAAAATTTGACCAGACCCATCACAGTTCCGATATCCGTGAGAACTTTGACGCCCTGGAGGGGCAGACCGTCAGCATCGCCGGCCGCATGATGGCAAAAAACATCATGGGCAAGGCCTCCTTCTGCCGCTTGCAGGATCTCAAGGGGATCATGCAGTGCTATGTGGCACGTGACGTTATCGGCGAGGAAGACTATGCCGATTTCAAAAAGCTGGATATCGGCGATATCATCGGCGTTAAGGGCTATGTTTTCAAAACCAAAACCGGTGAAATCTCCGTCCATGCAGAGCAGGTAACGCTGCTCTCCAAGAGCCTGCAGATCCTCCCCGAGAAGTATCACGGCCTGACCAATGTTGACATGCGTTACCGCCAGCGCTATGTGGATCTCATCATGAATCCCGAGGTGAAGGACACTTTCATTAAGCGCTCGAGAATCATCAGCAGCATTCGCCGCTATCTGGACGGTCAGGGCTTCATCGAGGTGGAGACCCCGATGCTGGT
>DGRU01000035.1:4144-5289 GCA_002390025.1 Lachnospiraceae bacterium UBA4380 | reverse complement strand
ATGATCGATTATACGATTCCGCAGGATTTCGTGCGGCAGGGAAGAGAGCCGCTGATCTGGCTGACCAACTATCTGAGGAAAAAGAACCTGCCTGACGCCGGATTATTCGCAGGACTGCAGATCCTTTGTTCCGAAAACATCTGAATTTTAATCGCATAATGTCGGGGGGCGCCCCGAAAACAGGAACAGACGAAATCCGCCTGTTCCTGTTTTTTTGTCCGCGGACATCGGCACACGCACCACGGTGTGTGCAAGTGCAAAAATATGATGCAATTATTAAAATAGCACACAATTACCATGCGTGTGAAGCGAAAGGGAGTCATCACAAAAACGTGTGCATAATGCACAAAAAGAGATGTTTTGCGTGCTGTTTTATTATAACGTTTACAGAAAAACGAATATTTGTATATTGGATGTTATGCAATACAGACAAAAAATATGTTAGAATTTTGGTGGAAATTACATTTTGATTTTTCTGAAGTAATAGTGTATCATATGTGCATAGCACAGAAATGTGCAAAACACAGATGTAAATCACAAAAGTGATACGGAGGGTTACGTGTTATGAAGAGATCTGCATGTATTGATGCACTTTATGGTGAGATTCCTTTCCTGGACAGATTCCAGGCTGCAAAGGATGACGGTTTTGACGCAGTAGAGTTCTGGGGCTGGCCCGAGAAGGATCTGAACGCAGTCAAGGAAGCAGCCGAGAAGGCAGGCATTCCGATCTGCGGTTTCAACGGCGATGCGGATCTTTCCCTGATCGATCCCGATCAGACAGAAGCTTATATGGAATATCTGGAGAAGTCCTGCGAGACAGCCAAGTTCCTGAACGCTCCCTGCGTGACCATCCACTCCAACGGACTGGGCGACGGCGGCATCGTCATCAACCACTATGACAACCTGTCCAATACAGTCAAGACCTGCACCATGTTCCGCAACCTTGAGAAGTGCGCGGCTCTGGCTGAGAAGACCGGAATCCAGATGAACCTGGAAGGCCTGAACATCACGACCGATCACGTCGGCAACTTCCTCAGATATACACAGGACGCTGCTGAGATGATCCGCCTGATCGGCTCTCCCAAGCTCAAAGTTCTCTATGATGCATATCACATGCAGATCAACGAAGGCTGCATCTGCGACAC
>DGRU01000035.1:0-4010 GCA_002390025.1 Lachnospiraceae bacterium UBA4380 | reverse complement strand
GGCACCGGTGAGATCTATTATCCCAGGGTATACAAGGCCCTCGAAGAAGTCGGCTACGACGCATATGTCGGATATGAGCTGTTCCCGGCAACCACAACCGCTGAGGCCGTCAAGGCGATCATGACACTGGTCTGATCGGTGCGGCACAGACAGCCTGTTATTAAGTCGGATAAACTGAATCAGATGCGATATCCTGTTCGGATATAGAAATAATCCCTGGTCGGAAATACAAACAGGAGAAGTCGTATATATGGAAGTAAGAGTAGATGAAAAAGCCAGGGCTGCCATTGAGGCAATCCTGAAGAGGGGCAACGACGCAGTGATCCGGAGAAAAGGCAGCACCGTTGTTGTTCTGGAGGAAAAAAGAAAAATCGTATATGATCCCTCATCCAATCGGGGATGAGGCAGGGCAATGGGAGCCGATGCACAGACTTGGAGATGTCTTTGCACGGTTCTTTTTTATTGCCTGTAGGGGATCGCAGTACAAAAATATTCTGCGGAGACAGTACGGAAATCTTTCCGCACAGAAGGTACGCAGTTGTTTTAAGAGGGGTAACTGTTAACAGTTGTGTTATTTTTACAAGATAGGAGGATGTAACATGAAAAAAAGGTTATTTGCAGCTCTGCTCGCAGGTGCCGTAGCCATCTCCCTTATGGCATGCGGCGGCTCCAGCAGCTCCAGCAGCAGCGCACCCGCTGCAGATGCAGGTGCAGCACGCACTGGTGAGGCAGCTCCGGCAGCAGCAGCCGAGGCAGGCGACGGTTCCTACAACATCGACGTCATCTGCAAGACTCTGTCTTCCGAGTACTGGTCCTACATCAAAGCCGGTGCTGAGGCATATGCCAAAGAGCACCCCGAAGTGACCGTAGAGGTCAAGGGACCGCCTTCAGAGACATCTTACGATGAGCAGATGAACATGATCCAGACCGACCTGGGTTCCGGCGGCTATGATGGATACATCATTGCTCCTCTGCAGGCAGACACAGTTAAGACTCTGATCGCTGACACAGACGCTCCCGTTATGGCACTCGACAGCGCTATCCCTTCCGACAAGGTTATCTCCTTCATCGGAACCGGTAACGAAGAGGCTGCTAAGGCAGGCGCTGCAGCAGCAGTCGAGGCCGCTAAGGCAGCAGGCTGGGAAGAGATCAAGTGCATCGAGATCGCAGGCGTTCAGGGTGACGGCACCAACACCGCCCGTATGAACGGCTACATCGCCGGTATCGAAGAGAACGGCGGCGACTTCCTTGAGGACGAAGTCCACTATGCAAACGCAGTTGCTGACCTTGCAACCAATGAGATGGAAGGCATCATGTCCTCTCATCCCGAAGGAATTGCCATCATCTGCGCAAACAACGACGACATGGCTCTGGCAGCTGCAAACGCAGCAGCTAAGGCTGGTCTTGAGACCTACAAGAACACAATCTTCCTCGGCTTCGACGGACAGATCCCCGCTGCACAGGCAATCCTGGATGGCAAGATGACCATGTCCACAGCTCAGAACCCTTACAACATGGCTTACAAGGCAGTTGAGACCATGGTTAAGTATCTGAACGGCGAGCAGGTTGAGCCCGTAGTTGATTCCGGCTACACAATCATCACCAAGGACAACGCACAGGAGCACATCGACACTCTGAACAGCTATGGCAAATAATTGATCTGAATCCGTTCCTCACAATATGTGATGCACGGTATGATCGATCATAACAGCAGCACGTAAAAATGTTTGAAGGAACAGTCAGATATATAGCAAGAGAATGTGTTGACAGGCAAGTCCTGAAGAAACATCCTGCGTGAGCAGGAAACCAATGGGCTCTTCATCGGACTTAACCCGGTGGAGAGCCCGTTTTATATCTAAAAGCATAAAGCGGGATTGATTACAGGATAGAAAGGAATACTTCCGAATGAGCGAATATGTTGTGGAATTGAAAAATTGCACAAAGATATTTCCGGGTGTCAAGGCGCTCGACAAGATGCAGCTCGCGGTAAAGCCCGGCGAGATCCTGGGCCTGATCGGCGAGAACGGCGCAGGCAAATCGACCCTGATCAAGGTCCTCACAGGCGTTCACAAGCCTGACGAGGGCGAGATCTACGTCGAAGGAAAGCAGATGACCTTCCATAACCCCAACGAATCGGCGGCGGCAGGCATCGCGTGCGTATACCAGGAGCTGAACATCGAGAAGCTCCTGAGCATCACCGACAATATCTTTATCAATAAGTGGAAAAAGGGTCCCATGGGCCTTCTGGATTACGCCTCCATGCACAAAAAGGCAAAAGAGGTCATGGCCTCCCTTGGCCAGGACGTCGACCCCACAAAGCCTGCGGGAAGCTTCGGCATGGGCGTGCAGCAGATGATCGAGATCGCCAAGGCGGTCCTGATCGATGCCAAGATGATCATCATGGACGAGCCGACCTCCTCTCTGGGCGAGAAGGAAGTCGAGCAGCTGATGAAGACCTGCCGCGAGCTCAAGAGCCGCGGGATCGGCATCGTCTTCGTCTCCCACAAACTGGAAGAGCTCTTCGAGCTGTGCGACCGCGTGGAGGTCATCCGCGACGGCCAGTACATCGACACAAGGGATATCAAGGACTGGACTAATGACTCACTGATCGCGGCCATGGTCGGCCGCTCACTGGACAACCTCTTCCCCAAGGAATTCGGCGTCAAGGGCGAGGTCGCCCTCAAGGCTGAGCACCTGGAGGAGGGCGGCGTCCTGCACGACGTGAGTTTCGAAGCATACCGCGGACAGGTACTGGGCTTCGCGGGCCTGGTCGGCGCGGGCCGTACAGAGACCATGCGCGCGATCTTCGGCGCGGACCCCCTGGACGGCGGCAAGATCTATATCGACGGAAAAGAAGTGACGATCAAGAATCCGGGCCAGGCCATCAAGGCCGGCATCGCCTTCCTGACCGAGGACAGAAAGGGACAGGGCCTGGTCCTTGCGGAGTCCATCCGCAACAACCTGATCCTGGCCAACCTCAAGGGATTCTGCGACGGAATGTTCCTGAACCAGAAGCGGATCCTGGAGAAGGGTACTGAGAACATCGAGTCCCTGCGCATCAAGACCCCTTCGATCGACGAGATCGTCGGACAGCTGTCGGGCGGCAACCAGCAGAAGGTCGTCATCGGCAAGTGGGTCAACACCGACGCGGAGATCTACATCTTTGACGAGCCCACCCGAGGCATCGACGTCGGCGCCAAGATCGAGGTCTACAACGTCATGAACCGCCTGGTCAAGGAAGGCAAGTGCGTCATCATGGTCTCCTCCGAAATGCCGGAGATCCTGGGCATGTCCGACCGCGTGGTCGTCATGCGAGAGGGTGTTGTCAAGGCCGTCGTCGACCGCGACAGCAAGCACTTCAACCAGGAGAGTTTGATGAAGGCTGCCTGGGGCGGTACTTTAGACGACTAAGTGCAAACGGCATCGGGAGACGGGGGACGGTTCTCTGTCTCCTGTCAGGGGGAGACCAGGAGACAAAGAACCGTCCCCTGTCTCCGCACCTCGAAGATCCCATATTCTTAACATTTACACCTTACATTACCGGTGATATAGAAAGGAAAAACAGATGAAAAATAAAAAATTAGGCGGTCTTTCATCGTACCTTGGTACGCTGGGCGCGCTGGTAATCCTCTGCGTCGTGCTGACGATCGCGACCAACAAGTTCCTTACCTACAGTAACCTCATGTCTGTCCTGAAGCAGACGACCTTCACAGCACTGCTGTCAACCGGTATGCTGCTCTGCCTGATCACGGCAGGTATCGACCTCTCCGTCGGTGCAAACGCAACATTCTGCGCATGCATGTGCGGTATGATGGTCAAGGGCGGAATGACAAACCCTGTGGTCCTGATCATCGTAGCCCTGATCGCGGGCACGATCATCGGCCTGATCAACGGCACACTGCTGACCAGACTGCACCTGCCTCACCCCTTCGTATCCACCCTTGGTATGAAGAACTTCCTCTGGGGCGCATCCCTCCTGGTCACTGGCTCCCAGATGATCTCCGGTTTCC
>DGRU01000110.1:15090-23193 GCA_002390025.1 Lachnospiraceae bacterium UBA4380 | reverse complement strand
AACACCAACTATTTGACGCTTACGAGGAAAAAACTCGCGCTCCTCAACCGCGTTTCACTGCGGCAGGGCCTGATCCTGGGAGCGCTGATCACGGCCAGCAACATGTTCGAAAAGCTGGGCCTGGATCAGATCCCGGCGTCGTCGGCAAGTGTCTATGCTTCCATGGGCATTATCATCGTGCCGCTTATTATGATCCTCAAAAAGGAGTACCCCTCGCGCAACAATATGGTGGGTATTCTGATCATTCTGATCGGTATTTTGACATCGAACTGGGGAAATACGGACGAAGCAGGGCTTCTCGGCGGTCTGTACATCCTGGGATCGGCTGCGTCCATGTCTGTGTATACGGTACTGGCGACGGAGTACACTAAGGAGACGGATCCCTCCCTCCTCCCAGCCTGCAATGCCGTCGCCGCTCAGCATCTTTGCCATTGTCACGGTCATGTTCACGATCTTATCCGTCTCTATTAACGTAATGCAGTTTGCGGGCGGATTGTCGCAGATCAGGCCCGTGAATGCCATACCGGCGCCGGTGGGCCTGGTATTCGGACCGGTAGGCGCGGTTGCCTGTGCACTGGGGAACCTGCTGGGGGACCTGCCTGATCGGCGGCAAGGAGGCCAGGGGCTGAGGATGTCGTTAATGGTACTCTATCCATCAATTGTCCTGGGAGTCACGATCATCGGACGATAACTGGGGAAGAAGTAGTATACATATAGGAGAGGGATGAGTGGTTTATAAGAATCATCACTGGTATCTTTTAAACAAACAGGAAGATTACCGTTATCGTCCATAATAGGACATATGTACTTGTGATCGCCCAGATATAATCCGCTCATGTTAAACTTTGTTATATAGCCGACTTGTTCACCATCTTTGTAGAAATATTCCTCTGTAGGGTTTGCAACGGGACCTGAAATCCCCTCGTATACGCCGATACTGCCGTCTCTGTTAATTTCAAAGGAGTCGTTATATCCAGGCTCACCTTCGTAGTTTCTCATTTCATAGACTTTTCCATTTTTCAATGCAGACAGGGTTCCCCTTCTTGCATAGAACAATGTATCAAAACCAATTGCATACCTGTCATCACTATCCAGCTTCCAGAAACTCTCTATTTCATTGTTTATCGTTGAACAGGCATACAGGTAATCGCCATTTTCGATGAGGGCGGCACTGCCGTCTTCAGTTCTATATAAACCCATCCATTTATCCTGCAGATATACATTTGCTTCAGCCTCTGCTGAGCTCCCAAATCTGTAATAGAGCTTGTTCCAGCCTTCTTCGTTCTTTTTGCTATATATGCACAAATCACCGGATCTTGTCATGCTGGATACGCCTTCTATTACCAATTCTGTCTTTCCCTTTCCATCTATTTTATACTCATTGTACAGCGTACGATCATCTTCCTCATAGCTCGTCTGCACATAGGTCTCGTCATTGGAGATCTGACTGATGATTTCTATATCACCTTTAAAATCCGCTTCGATTTTTTTGCTGCTGCCTGTTCTGTCTAAGCGATAGATAACGCCATTCTCTTCACAGAACAGATAATCACGGGTAAATATATTATCAAAGAAGGAAATGCCAAAGCCAGGCAGTTCTTTGTTTCCCTTAGATATTGTATCAATTCTGACACTGTGCTTACTGGTGTCGTTGGTGACCCATATGACCAGATTATTTTCGTCTATAAACCGCATGGACCTATCCCAGGAGGAAGCATAGTAACTTACATTTTCACTTAGAAGTACAGGTCCATGGTCATCGATATGGTAGAGTTTATTGGTGTACCCATCCCGGTAAAAAAGCAGGACAGACCCATCCGCAAGATAGACGAAATCAGGCTCTTTGTCCAGATCTGTTCCACTGGCTATGACCATATCCAGAATCTCTGTTTTTTTGCTGTTATAGGCAAGGCTGCCTGTAAGACCCTTTGTGGAGGTCCTTGCAACGCGCTTTTCCATAATTCCGTCAGAATTTTCGAGATAGGTGATGGAATAGATCCACTCGCCGTCGTCTGTGATGTTGACATTGTCGAAACTGGAGTGATATTCGTCATAGCTGCTGAATGCCTTCTCGCTCAGCTCATAGCTTTTCATTTTTTTGGCCAGCACATTTTCCGTGAAAAAGAAATGCAGTTGACCTGAGTCCGGATCTTTCGTCGAATATAACATCGGGACTTTTTGGAATGGAAAATCCACTTGTCCATAGGCATTCGCAAAAACACTCCTTGCACCGAATGTGCCCAGCAGCAGAACAGACAGCACGACTGAGAGTAAAAGCTTCAAAGGATGATATTTGTGTTTCACAGGAATCTTCCTCCTTTGAAAATATCGTTGAAAGAGTAACGTTTGATTGACGTTATCTGTTTGTTAACAGATTCGTTCAGCTTCTGTGTTTTTATTTATTTTGTTTTAATATCAAGGAACAGCCTGCCGCATATCAGTTGATACGGCAGGCAGTTTCTTGATTTATTTATGTGACACAAGAACCGTCCCCGTGACACCCTGACACGTGTCTCATTCCGGCTTCTGAGCGCCGCACTGGGGGCAGAAGTTGCCGGTGTTGCCGGCGTGGCCGTTGGGGCAGGTCCAGGTGTCATCGGAAGCAGGCTCTGTATCAGACGCTCCTGTATCATCTGTGTCTGTGCCGGAAGTCTTGTCAGTAGCGGGAGAGTAGAGGTTGGCAGGATCTGCCTTTTCGGGCTCCTCGATTTCCTCCAGGGATTCGGGATCTTCGTTGGCCGTGAAATTGAAGTCGATGTCCTTTGCGTTGGTCCGAAGGGTTCCGCCGGAAGGTCCTTCGATGTGGAAGTCCCTGTTGGTGCAGTTCTCAAAGGCTTCCTCGCCGAAGGTTACGTCCTTGCTGTAGAAGTGGACGTTTTCGAGATTCTGGCAGCTGCGGAAGGCGCAGTCGCCGACTTCTGTGACAGTGGAAGCGCAGGTGACTTTGGTGACATAGGCGTAATCATAGCCGCGGTGGTAGTCCCTGTCCAGGCTTGCTGTGTCGAAGAGGAAGGCGGGGACTGTGGTGACGCCTTTGTAAATGATGACTTCCAGGCCTTTCGTGGAACCGGAGCCTGAGCCCGAGAAAACACCTACACCCTTATTGCCGTCATAGGTCTGCACTTCGGATACTGTCAGGTTCTTGCTGAGGACGATCACCTTGTTGAGTCTGGTGGTGCTGCAGAAGGCCTGTCCTCCCAGGCTTGTCAGCGTTTCGGGAAGGATGAGCTTCTCCAGTGCCGTGCAGTTCTGGAATGCGCCGAAGCCGATTGTGGTGAGAGGATTGACCAGGTGGAGCTCCGTCAGGGAATTGCAGCCGTCGAATGCATGGGCTTCTATGGTCTCCAGGCTTTCACCCCAGACGATCTTTTCCAGGCCTGTGTCACCGGCAAAAGCGCTTTCTTTGATGGTGATGAGCTTTTTGCCCAAGGTCATTTCCGGAAGTGCCGTGCATCCCCAGAAGGCTTCTTTGCCGATGGTCTCAATGCTATTGGAGAAAGTGATCTTTTCCAGGGTCTGGCAGCTTCTGAAGGCCGCCTCGCCGATCTCCCTGACGCCGTCCGCAAAGGTGATCGAAGTGACATAGGCGTAGTCATAACCGCGGTGGTAGTCCCTGTCGATACTGGCAGTATCAAAGAGGAAGTCGGGAACCTTGGACACCTTGGGGCCGATCATAACATGCAGGCCGTTGACGGATGCAGAACCGGCACCCGAGAAGACACCGATTCCCTTACTGCTGTCATAGGTCTGGATGGGAGGCACTGTGAGGTTTTTGCTGTTCACAGTGACCTTCTCCAGCTTAATGCATCCGCAGAAGGCCTCGGCATTCAGGTAGGTCAGGGATTCGGGGAAGAGGACCTCTTTCAGGCCGGTGCATTCCATAAAGGCATGCTTGCCGATCGTGGTAAGAGGACTGACAAACTCGACCTTTTCCAGAGATGTGCATCCCTGGAAGGCAGCAACTCCGATCGTGTCCAGACTGTTTCCCCAGGAAATGCTTTCCAGAGAGGTAACACCCCAGAACGCCTGATCGCCGATGGTCGTGAGCGCATCTGTGAATTCCAGCTCCCTGAGGGCTTTGCATCCGTAGAAGGCGTCATTTCCGATGCTCTTTTCCTTTCCGCCGAAGGTGACGGTCTCCAGATCCTGGCAGCCGCGGAAGGCGCAGGCGCCGATCTCTTTGACGCCGCCGGAGAAAGTGACGGAAGTGACATAGGCGTAAGCGGAGCCTCTATGGTAATCCTTGTCGATACTGGCCGTATCAAAGAGGTAATCGGGCACTTTGGAAACATTGTCGCCGAAGACGACTTCCAGACCGTTGGGAGAGGCCGATCCGGCACCGGAGAAAATACCGACGCCTTTATTGCCGTCATACGTCTGCACTTCCACAGCGGTACAGTTCTTGGCATTGAACTCGACGCGGGAGAGTGCGTTGCATCCGAGGAAGGCCTCCGCATAGATTTTGGAGATTCCTTCCGGGATCACAAGACTGGTCATGGTGGTGTTATCTTTAAATGCCTGCTTGCCGATGGCGGACACCTTATAGCCGTCAATCTCGGCAGGGATTTCCACGTCCTTGTCGGTGCCGTGGTAGGCTGTGATCATCAGACCGACATCGGACAGCTCATATTCCCAGTCACCGGACTGTTCGGCAAATGCGGGAACCGCCATCAGAATGAAAATAAAAACAGTGATTAAAGAAAGAAGCAATTTCTTCTTCATGGCACTTTTCCTCCTACTCTAATTGTTGAAAATTCTGAAATTTGTGCCGTTATTTTATCTACATCCGATTATTATTTTACCACAGGTTCCCTTAACTTCTCCGCCCCTTATCTTGTTTTTTGGAAACATTCGTTAATAGACTCGTTAATAGTCACCGTAATAATCTCTTTAATAGTCTACAGGAATTCTTTCTTGTCTTTCTGCTGCTGCAAAAAAATATACTGCCGGCCGCAAATAAATGCAGCAGGCAGTATATTTTAGGTGCACTTAGAAATGTTCCTACCCGGGCATGTTCCAACTTGCTTACTCTTGGGGAACAGCCGGAGAATCGGATTCACTTGCTTCTTTGCTTGTTTCTTTACTTGCTTCTTTACTCGATTCCTTACTCGTGTCGCTCTCGGAACTCCGGGCGGGCTGCTCAGCCTTCGAATCTTTGCTTTCTTTTGTTACTGTGCTTTCTTTGTTTTCCTTGCTCTCAGAAGACTTGGCGGGCTGTTCTGCCTTCGAATCATTTTTTTCAGAAGATTTTCCGGATTGTTCGGAGGCCTGTTCTTTCTGTTCCTTCTGTTCTTCGTTTTTCGAATTGTTCTCAGGCTTTTCAGGCTGATCAGGCGTCTGGTCTTCTTTTTCAGATTTGTTGTCGGACTGATCCGGTGTCTGGTGCTTCGGTTCTTCTTTTTCAGAATCCTTGTCGGACTGATCCGGTGTCTGGTCCTTCGGTTCTTCTTTTTTAGAATCCTTGTCGGACTGATCCGGTGTCTGGTCCTTCGGTTCTTCTTTTTTAGAATCGTTGTCAGGCTGTTCAGGCGTCTGGTCTTCTTTTTTCGAATTGTCATCGGACTGGTCCGAACCGGTCTTGCTGCCGTCGTCCGCTGCGTCTTTGTCTTTGTCTGCAGAGGAGCCGGTGTCGGCAGAGCTGCCGGCTTTGCTGTCCTTTGATTTTTCCGAGTGGCCCATGGGATCATCTATGATGTCGATGCCGCCTGTGGGTGCCTTCTTGGTCAGAGTTCCAAGGTGTTCAACAATGATGTAATTGTCGGGATTAACACTTCCCCAGTCAATGCTGTAGGTATTTGCCGAAGATCCGATTTCGATCTGGGCGCCGGTGGCGGTGACGGTCACTGCTTCCTGATCATCAAATGCGAGGTTGTGGATGACAGCTTCGCTGTTTGTGACCGGCTTATCGGGGTTGGCTGGATCATAGGTTTCTTCTGCGGAGCCGGTTTCAAGGGGGACAGACCTGGGATTGATGATGAGCTCGTCCCCGGTGATATTCAGCTTGTAGTTGTCCGAATTGCCGGCATTGAAAGTAGTCTCGCAGTCCAGTTTGTAGGTGCCCGCATCCGGTCCGGCATTGCCTGCCACTATGGTCAGATCGCCGCCGATGGGCAGTGTATAACTGTTGGTGATGATACCGCTGACGGTCTGATTTTCCTTGTAAGCCATGAGCTCTTCCCCGGTGCTGGGGCCGTTTTCATATTTGACTGTCAGGTAGCCGCCGTGCATGATGCTGTCATAAGTGATCTCGTGGCCGCCCAGGTCGATTGAAAAAATCAGAGGTTCAATGACTGTTTTGGTGACCGTTGGCTCAATGATCTTGTAATTGCCAGGGTCATTATTGCCGTAGCTATAGGAGTAAGTGATCGGATACGTACCGGCGTCGAGACCTCCTCCGTCTTCCATTTTTACATCGATGTATTCACTGGGGAAAATTGTGTATCCGGCAAGGCGCCATTCGTTCTCACCGAGACTGGAGAGCATGGCTGTCTCTTCGCCGCAGCTTGCGCCGATCAGTTCTGCCTGGTGATAGCCGCCGTCAACGACACATGAGCCGTCTTTGACATTCAGATTGACCGTGAGGGGTGAAATGGTAAATCCGGTGTTGGTATAGGAAACATTGTAATTGCTCTCTGTTCCTGCCAGGAAGGTCTTGACAGGTTCATAGTCATAGGTTCCCGCATCGGAGTAGCCGTCGACGTCAATCTGAATCTCTCCTCCGCCTGTCAGTCTGTAGGCACAGGTGAGGTGGACGGGGCAGTTGAATTCGTCCACTTCCATGTTCTCGTATTCTTCGTCAACTTCACCGCCGTCCCCATAAGTGCCGTCCATGCCGTCGGGAAGGACCTTCTGTCCGTTGAATTCGGTATCATAGCTGTTCAGTTCAAAAATAACATCCAGGGCCTTGATGGTCAGGGTGCCTTCGACGAACTTGAGGTTGGAGAAATTGTCCGTGACATCTTTGCCGTCCGCATTTTTTATCATCGCCTTACGCCAGCCGGCCATCTCGTTCCCGTTCTCATCGACAAAGGAGTAGGACATGTCGTCAAAAGAGTTAGGATAGGATCCGGCGTTGATCACTGCGAAGGAGCCGCCGGCAGAGCTGACGAAGGTAAAGCCGTCCGGCAGGCCCTCAGCCGTCACGGCTGTGGCAGTCAGGGGCGTTCCGTCATAGGTCTTTTCTGCCGAGGCGGATGTAAAGGTGATCTCGGTGCTGTTTTTGGTGACTTCCAGGGTTCCGATGGTCTCGGAAACAGTGTAGTTGCTGCTCTTTGCATCGCCCCAGTCGATGGTGTAGCTGCTCTCGGTAGTGCCGACTTCGGTGATGGAGCCCGTTGCGGTGACTTTGATTTTCTCCTTCTCCGCATCCGGAATTCCGGAGACGGAAACTGTTCCGTTCAGAGGCTTTCCGTCGTACTGTTTGGAGGCGGATTCTGTCGTGATGGTGACAGCAGCGGGATTGACCGTCAGCGTGCCTTTTACTGTCTTGATGTTGGAAAAACCTGCTGTGACATCATTTCCGTCCGCATTGAGGATCTTGTAGGAATCCACAGCTGTCTCGCTGCTGCCAGCGTCGGTCTGTGAGCCGGAAGCAGCGGCAGTGTAGGTAAAGCCCTCTGGAAGTCCTGTGACAGTCACTTCTCCTGCCTGGAGAGGGGTTCCGTCATAGGTCTTGCTGTCGGAGGGCGCTGTGAAAGTGACCTCTGTGTCATTCTGCGTCACTTCCAGGGTTCCGAGCGTCTCGGACAGGGTGTAGTTGCTGCTCTTGGCAGTGCCCCAGTCGATGGTGTAGGTGTTTTCCGCGGTTCCGATCTCGGTGATGGAGCCCGTTGCGGTGACCTTCACGGCATCCTTGTCCGCATCCACTATGCCGGAGACGGAAGCTTCACTGCTGGTCAGGGGCGTGCCGTCGTAGAGCTTGGAAGCAGAGCCCGTCGTGACCGCAGCGGGAGCGGGGTCGATGGTCAGCGTACTCTCTACGATCTCCACGTTCGAGAACTGGTCTGTGACGTCCGTTCCATCCTCATCGAGGATCTGGTAGGATTCGATGGTCAGGTCGCCGGTGCCGGCATCGGTGCGGGAACCGGTGATATGTGCCTTGAA
>DGRU01000110.1:6457-14923 GCA_002390025.1 Lachnospiraceae bacterium UBA4380 | reverse complement strand
GTTTCTTTGAGGCAGTCTCATTTTCGGCGGGGGAGCCAGTGGCGGCAACCTGTTTTTTCGAGGCGGTCTCATTTTCGGCGGGAGCGCCAGCGGCGGCAACCTGTTTTTTCGAGGCGGTCTCGGCGGAATCTCCTGAGGTCACGACCGTATCGATATCCAGAGGTTTACCGTCGTAGGTCTTGCCGGATACAGAGACTTTGATGGAAATCTGCGCGTCATTTCCGGTCACCCGGAGAGTACCGGTCTGACTGCTGACATCATAGTTCTTTTCTTTTGCGCTGCCCCAGTCGATGGAGTAGGAGTTGGATTTGCTGCCCACATTGGTGATGGAACCTGTTGCCGTGACTTTGGCGGTCTCGCCGTGGACAAGGCCGGAGATAGAGGCCTCGCTGTTGGTCAGCGGGGTGCCGTCATAGACTTTTTCGGCGGAGCCGGTCTTGACGACTGCCGAAGCGGGGGTCACGGTCAGCGTGCCATATTCCTCGGACAGCTTGTAATTGTCTTTATTGGCAGAGCCCCAATCAATGGTAAAAGAATTCGGGATCGTGCCGACATCAGTGATGGAAGCGTTGGTGATGATCTTGATGGAAGGATCGGCCTTCATGGGTGTGTAATGGGCTTCTTCCTTGTTCAGTGCCCTGTTGTTGTAATTGGTGCCCTCTGTATCGATGGTGATCCGCACATTTGTGCAGTCCTCCATCAGGTTCTCAGTTGTCTGGCTGTCCATCTTGACGCCGTTTACGTCGCTGCTCCTGGTGTCAAGGGGCGGGAGAGTCTGGATCCTCTTGTTGAGTTTCTCGGCATCCCATCCCGTCTCGGCACAGGCCTGGGTCAGGATCTCGGGATTGTCCCCATAGATGCGGAGGATATCTTCGGGAACCTGGTCCTCGGTGATGGTCTCAATAACATACTCGATACTGGCTTCCTGATCCTTGTCGGACAGGTGGACGGTCAGCTTCTGACCTGCGACCAGGTAGATCTCTTTGATCTCCCCTGTGAGAGGGTTGCTGCCGTGCACCAGGACCGTGCCGCAGATGCCGTAAAGGGTCTGGCTGTCAGCAAGGCCTGTTGTATTTCCTGATGAACTTCCTGATGCATTTCCGGATGTTGATCTGCCAGTTGAGGCGGATCCTCTTCCTGTAACGACATAGGACAGATTCTTCCGGGCGTAGTTTGTTTTTTCATATCCGGGAGAAAAAGTCAGCTTTGTCTCCGTGCTGGTCAGAGGCGTCCCGTCATAGACCTTGCTTGCGCTGCCGCTCCAGGCGGTCAGGGGCGCGGGGTCGATAATCAGCTTTCCGGATATTTTTTCAATATTTGTGAAATGACTGGTGACGTTTTCGCGGTTCCGGTTATAGATTGCAAAGTTCTGGACCGGATTGTCGCCTGAACCTGCATCGGTGCGTGTGCCGCCCGCGGCTGCATCGAAAGTAAAGCCGGAGGGAAGGCCCTGTACAAGTACATCCGACCTGCGGGTGAGGGGCTGGCCGTCATACATCTTACTGGCGCTCTGGGCAATGACAGTTACATGGCCGTTATAGGTCCAGTTCCCGTTTGCAGGGTTGGAGGAAAGATCATCGGTAGTGCCGGGAAGATCCAGTCCGGTGTCCTTGAGCCGCTTCTGCAGCTCGGGGTTGTCCTGAATCTCTTTGCGGGCCGCCTCGAAAATATCATCGAAGTCCACTTTATTGACTTCCGGAGTCACATCCGCCTTGCCGTTGTCGTCGGAATCCAGCAGGGTGGCCTTCTGTCCGCCGGAGACATCGAGCTTGATGTTTTTGCCGGTCTCATCCTGATAGTCCATCTGGACCTTTCCTTCCAGGACGCCGATCACAGACACGACACCGCCGTTGGCCTCGGAGGTCTGCAGGATGGTCTCTTCCAGAGACGAGAGGGAGGCTTCCTCTGCACCGGCAGCCTGACTTGCCGCCGCCTGACCCTCTGCGGCCTGTTCCGCTGCGGCCTGTCCGCCGGCAGCTTTCTCTGACAGCCTTTTCTGATATTCCTCTAAGGGATAAGTGGAGACGACCACGATCGTTCCGCGGATTCCGACTGTCATCGTTGAAGTCTTGATATCCAGCGATTCATCGCCTCCCAGCTTCTCGCTGACGTCAAGAAAAAAGCTTCCTTCCGAGAGGGAGAGCTGCATCTCTTTGGACTTCTTGGTGAACTTTACCTTTGTGTTCTCGTCCAAAGTGACAATCTTGGTGGAATCCATCCCGACGGAAGCGCTGCTGGCCGCTCCGGTGTGCAGCGACTGCCCGCTGTTGAAGCGGATGTTCTCCATGACCAGACCTGACTTGCCGGATTCATCCTCGATCTCTACGGTTCCTTCATAATGAAGCAGCCGCATGGTGGTCGCCGTGTAGGACTCCGCCATGACAGTCATCGCGAGCAGCATGGTAAAGGCCAGGACGAAGGGAATGTTGAAAAGACGCTTGCAAAAAGACGTTTTCATAGGGGTGTTCTTCCTTTTTTCAGATGACAGTTTTAAAACAACAGATTTGGGATAACATATTTTGGGATAATAAATCTTGGGATATCATTTTTAGGGATAACAATTTTGGGGATAACAATTTTGGGGATAACAGATTTTAAAACAACAGATTTTTGGCAAGCAGTTATCATTTGTGAGCCGCGGATAATCCGTCATGCGTTATTAATAATTTGCTATACCTTCTTTCAGTAATTACTATTAATAATCTGCTATACTTTCTTTCAGTAATGAATTCAGGTTGTATAAAAAGATTATACTACATTAATATATACGGTTGTACATGAAAAAATCGGCAGAAATCCGAACTTTTCATGGAGTTGTTTAAAGAGTATAAATATTGCTTTTTTTCATTATAAAGGGGGCTTCACAAGGCTGCCACAGAGTTTTTCACATGGCTGCCACTGAAGCTTTTACAGGGCTGCCATAGAAATTTTCATATGGCTTCCACTGAGGTTTCGTATCGCTGCCATTGAGGTTTTTTAGTGCTGCCACAGAACTTTTCATTTGGCTGTGGAAGAGGGTTTCATACATAGTTCGCAGTGCTTTTACGTCTTATTTTTTTTACAAATATGCCGATTGCTCAATTTAATCAATTCTTTATTTTTACGTGGATTATATTTTTTAGTGGCGTATAAATATTTATAGTGGTAAGGTTAAGTATGTCCTTTTGACTTATGAGTAGAAAAACAGCCGCAGGTGAGAAGATGAGTAAGGTGGAACAGTTTTTCAATAAAGTTGATTTTTCCGGCGAGACCGATCTCAAAGACCGGCTGCGGAATCAGCTTTTTGGAAACACAAAGAAATCAATTTCAGAGCAGGATTTCCGGGATCGGAGCGCTGGGATCAGTAATGAGATCAGCAACAGGAAGACTCAGGCCCGGCAACTCAGTTTAGATGAACTGGAACTTGTCAACGCTGCAGGTAATCTTGCAATGCAGCAGCAAAGTTCGGCTTCAAGAACCAAGTCGAAACAGTTGCTGGAAGGACAGGGCAAAAATCCCTGGGACAGTACTTTCTCGGGAAAGATCACAGATCATGACGCAGGAGAGTAGAAGAGGGACACCTTCGGGTGTCTCTTTTGTTTTGCTCAATGAACCTGTTTGTGGGTGGGGTGATGTTTTTTGGTTTCTGGATATTTGTTTTGACATGAGTTGATATTTTTTGTGGGGAAGGGGTGATCTTTCCTTCAAATCTTCCGCCGGTAGCTGGCTTTTTGAAGGGCATGTGTGACCTTTCTTTATACACTTCCGCCGGTCGCTAACCGGTTGTCGAGGCAGTGGTGATCTTCGACCCTTGAAACATGTATATCGCTTGGCTTTTGCGCTGAAGTAGTGACCTTTCTAGCAATTTTTCCACGGGTCGCTGGCTGGTTGGCGGGACAGTGGTGATTTTCTTCTGTTGAAATATATATATCGCTTGTTTTTTTCAGCAGTAGTGACTTTTGCATCAAATCTTCCGCCGGTAACTGGCCGTGCGGCGGGGCAGGGGTGATCTTTTCCAGGAATCAAGCCAGGGATCAAACAAAAAATACCCATCCCCGAAGGGATGGGCATCTCAGCTTTCATAAAAGAAAAAAGGAAAAAGAAAATCATAACAAGATTATATATCAAACAATGATATATTCATTATAAGAAATCCCAGAGGCTCTTGCCTGCCTCCAGCTTGCGGCATTTGGCCAGAAGCCTTCTGTGGCGTTCGCTGACGGCTTTGGCGTTGATGCCGAGAATCGCGCCGATCTCGGGATTGGAGAGTCCCTCAAAATAGATCATACCGATCAGTTCTCTCTCAGAATCGGAGAGTTTTTTCAGAAGTTCATGCGCTTCCCGGTTGACGGGATTTTGCATGATAGGATATTCATCGAGCTCAGAGGGCTCTATAAATTCCGTGTCTGCGTCGAGGGAGTAGAGCTGGGCGCGGCCTGAACGGCGGAATTCGTCGATCAGTGTATTTCGGGCGATATTGACAAGCCAGGTCTTGACCGATGCTATGGAAGGATCGAAGGACTCGTAATGCGTCATCGCTTTCATGAAGATTTCGCTGACCAGATCCTCCGTGCGCTCCCTGTGGAGTATCCTTGCATAAACGTAGTTGTAGATAGCAGAGAACTGCTCCTCGAACACTACAGCAAAATCTTCTTTATTCAATTGATTATCCGTTTTGGACATTTGCATAACGAAGCCTCTTGATGTGTATTCCTCTTTTTGTATCGGACCAGTTTCTGCGGTCAATGTTTGAATTCACATTTATATTGTACCTAAAAAACATCGATTTGCATATATGTAGATTTTAGAAAATCCTGTGTTTTGATTTTTGGGGGCTATGGGGGGATATGAGGAGGTTATGAGCGGTTGATGGACGGTTAATGAAAACTTGACAGACGGATATTGAGGAGTTAGCTGACGGTTAATAGAGACTTGATGATATGTCAGCGAAAAATTGGCAGACGGATATAGAGAAGTTGGTGGACGGTTAATAAAAAGTTGACGGGAAGTTGATGGGGGCAGTGACATTTGTGTGGAAGAAACGAGTGAAAACCGCTATAATAAAATACTCAAAAAGAATCACCTCCTTCATGCTGTGAAAAATAGAGTTAAAGAAAAAACTTTTTATTGATTATAGATTGTAAAGATTGGAATTTTTATAGATTGTAAAGATTGGAAACAGAGAAAAGATGACAACTTTTGAGGAAATTCTGTCCCGGGACGGGCGCCTGATCTACAAGACCAGGGGCGTCAGCATGCAGCCCATGCTCTATCAGAACCGGGATCTGGTGATTATAGAGACCTTTGAGGGGCGGCTGAAGCCCTACGACGTCGCCCTGTACAGGCGGGGCAAACAGTATGTCCTCCACAGGGTCCTGTCACTTGGAGACGGAGTCTATTACATCCGCGGGGACAATACTTACACGATTGAAACCGTTCCGGAATGCAACGTCCTGGGTGTCCTGACCGGTTTCGTCCGAAAGGGAAAGCAGCACCAGGTCACTGAACCCGGGTACCGCTTTTACTCCCGCTTCTGGCACTTTATTTATCCGCTGCGCCTTTTCCGTCTGCGCCTGAGGAGCAGATTCAAAAAACTCCTGGCAAAGCTGGGACTTTTGGAACCCCTCAAAAAATTCCTCCGAAAGACAGGCCTGCGCAAGTAGGAGTTCTAAACATTTCTGCGAAAAGGCTGGTCTGCGCAAGCAGCCGTTCACAAAACAGGTTCTGCGAAAGAAGTGATACTGTGGAAGAACCGTTAAAAAAACGCTATAATAAAGAATTGACGTAACGAAAGATTAACACGCAGGATGAATACAAAAGTATTTTTCGCAGGATCGATACTAAAGATCATCACGCAGCATTATAAATTAGATGATCTCACAGATTAGTACCTCAGTATTATTTTCATTGGTAAAGAGAAATATTATTTTCATTGGTAAAGAGAAAGAAGATATTTGGCTGAAAGGAAGCTGTATTTTGAAAACATTTGTGATCGGCGACATTCATGGATGCGATGACCAATTACATTCCTTGCTGAATAAACTGCGGCCGGATCCTGAAACAGACAAAATCATTCTGTTGGGAGACCTGTTCGACCGCGGCCCTGATTCGTGGGAGGTTTTTCAGACTGTAAAGGAGCTGGCGGACAGCTTTGGCGACCGCTTTATCCTGCTCCGCGGCAATCACGAGGACTATCTGATGCGCAAGGACATGTCCTTTATGGACAATCTTGTCTGGATCCGCGTGGGCAAGAGGAATACGGTCAAGTCTTTCAGCAGTCACGGAGAGAAGATGCAGGATGCTGTTCCCTGGCTGGAAGAGCATGCAACGCTCTACTACAAGACGGACCGCTTCCAGTGTGTACATGCCGGCGTAAAGGTCGAGCCCGTCGAGGCCAATGACAATTACACGCTGATCCATGACCATTCTGTCGTCACGCGAAATGCATACAGCGGTTTTCTGACCATCACCGGTCACATCGCCCTCGAGCAGCCCTACTGGTTTTCGGGCGATGGCAAGCACGCCGAGGAGCTCGCCTACGGCAGGCGGCGCCCCCTCCCAGAGTTCGGCGTGATCTGTATCGACACCGGCTGCGGCAAGGAAGGGAAACTGACCGCCATGGTCGTGGAAGATGGAAACTATACGCTCTTCAGTTCACTTTAGCAGCGAGGTGGGACACTATGGACGGTTCTTACTGTCCCATTTAAATAGATTGTTTACTAAATGGGACAATCAGAACCGTCCATAGTATCCCAGCACCGTCCTTCGCGTCCCATCACGCGTCCCAAATGGTGTCCTGAGATGACTCATATCTCTGGTAACACAGCAAATAACAGGAGAAAAGATACGATGACCTATTCACTGATTAACCGCGAATTTTATGATGCGATCATTAATTTCGAAAAGTCCGAAAAGGCACAGGACTATTATTATAAGGTAATGGATACGGAGATTGAGAGAGAGGGCGTGAGGGACACGATCCGCAACAGAATCCTGCGTGTCTATGCCATGCTTTTTTGTGAAGATGTTGGCGCCGTGCCCGGCAAGCCCGCCGGTCCCGAAGAGGTCGAGAAGACGGCTGACCGCCTCTATCTGGGAAGCGCCAGTTTCGATCCCCAGCACTGGTACCGCATGCAGCATCATTTCCCGATCATCGATGATGACAATTATGACCGCTTTGCCGCGCTTGTCATCGCCGATCTCAAGGCAGGCCCCTTACACGACGCGGCGGTCAATGATGCGGACATGCTCCTTGTCGGCGAGCTCGATCCGCTCCACATGACCAGAGAACAGCGCGAACACCAGCATTTCAGGAAGATTCACGTGGGAGGTTTGATGTAATGAGGATTCTCCTTGTAGACACAGATAAAAAATTACTGAAAAAGACCAAAGAAGACATCGGAGCCCTCCTTCCCGAAGCAGAGATTTTGACCCATGAGAGCAGCCTGACCGCACTCGCCGCAGCCAGAAAGAAGATGATTGATATCGCCTTTCTGGAGACCGATATGCCCGAGCTGGATGGCCTTCTTCTGGGCCAGTACCTCAGGGATCTCAATCCCCAGATCAACCTGATCTATTTTACGGACAGTCCCGAACACGGCTACGATGCCCTCAAGCTCCACGCCAGCGGCTATATTCTCAAGCCCGCGGAGACCGACCGCATGAAAGAAGAGCTTGATGATCTCCGCCACCCCGTCGGCAAAAACAGCCACAAGCGCGTCTTTGCCCAGACCTTCGGAAACTTTGAATTTTTTGTAGACGGAAAGCCCGTCGCATTCAAATATACACGCACCAAAGAGGTCGTCGCCCTGTTGGTCAACAACCGGGGCGCCCAGACCACCAACGGCGAGATCATCGCCTCCCTCTGGGAAGATGACGGAGACCCCGAGAAGAAGGGCTCCTACCTCAGCAACCTCCGCCAGGATCTGCAGAACACCATGACCCGCCTCAAACTCACCGGCATCATCCTCAAGCAGCGCGGAAGCATGGCCATCGCCGCCGATGCCATCGAGTGCGACCTCTACGACTGGCTGGAGAAGAAAAAGGAGTCCCGCTACTCCTATATGGGCGACTACATGAACCAGTACAGCTGGGCCGAATTCGTCCACGCCGAACTCGACGAGATCAGCTACGCCATGGAGGACGAATAAAGTGTCAGGGGGACGGTTCCATTGACAACTTTTTTCCGGGGATGTCCTGGGGTTGTCACGGGGACGGTTCCGCTGACAACTTTGTCACGGGGACGGGTTCCGCTGACAACTTACCGACACCCAAATAGTCAGAGGAACCGGCACGATGACACCAGGTTCTCGATTGTCAGAAGAACCGTCCCTGTGACACTTCTGATGACACATGGTACTCGATTGTCAAAGAGTGTCAAAGGAACCGTCCCCATGACACTCGAAGGAACCGTCCCGGTGACACCTTGGTATTCGATTGTCAAAGGAACCGTCCCGGTGACACCTCGATTGTCAGAGGAACCGTCCC
>DGRU01000110.1:0-6375 GCA_002390025.1 Lachnospiraceae bacterium UBA4380 | reverse complement strand
AGGAACCGTCCCCCTGACAACCCTGACACTCGATATTAATAGAAAAGGAGAAAGAACTATAAATGGAATTGATCCATGAAAATACAGCTTCTGTTGACAGCAAGACCGGTATTGAAGCCCTTTCGGCTTACGAGGTCATTGCGCATGAGTTCCTGCCGGATGTGGACAGCGACAGCTGGCTGCTCAGGCACAAAAAGACGGGTGCGCGCGTAGCGCTGCTGCCGAAAAATGACAGCAACAAGGTCTTTTATATTGCTTTCCGCACTCCTCCGGAGGATTCCACGGGTGTGGCGCACATCATTGAGCACACTGTACTGTGCGGTTCCAGGGACTTCCCGGTCAAGGATCCTTTTATAGAGCTCGCCAAGGGTTCGCTGAACACCTTCCTGAACGCGATGACTTATCCGGACAAGACGGTCTATCCGGTCGCGAGCTGCAATGAGCAGGATTTCAAAAACCTCATGCACGTCTATATGGATGCGGTTTTTTATCCCAATATTTATAAAGAACAGAATATTTTCCGCCAGGAGGGTTGGCATTATGAGGCGGACAGCGCCGACAGTGAGATCACGGTCAACGGTGTCGTATACAACGAGATGAAGGGCGCCCTGTCTCAGGCGGATGACATCCTGGGGCGGGAGATCAATGCGGTTCTCTATCCCCATACGCCCTATCAGCATGAGTCCGGCGGCGATCCGGTCAACATTCCTGACCTGACCTATGAGTACTATCTGGATTTCCACCGCCGTTATTATCATCCTTCCAATAGCTACATCTATCTCTACGGCGACATGGACATGGCCGAGCGTCTGACCTGGATCGACGAGAACTATCTGTCCAGGTTTGACCGCCTGGAGATTGACTCCTCGATTCCCGCGGAGCCTGCTTTTGATGCGCCCGTGGAAGCGCACTGCAAGTACTCCATCCTCCCCGAAGAGGACCCCGCGGGCAAGTCCTACCTGTCCTGGAACCTTGCCGTTCTTCCCGACAGCCTGGACGTCGGCCGGATTGTGGCCATCAAGATCCTCAACTACGCCCTCTGTGATGCCGAGGGTGCCCCTGTCCGCAAGGCGCTCCGTGACAAGGGCCTGGGCGAAGATGTTTACACCATGTTTGAGTCGGGCATCCGCCAGCCTTTTTATTCAATCGTGTCAAAATACACCGATCCCGATCGCAAGGACGAGTTCGTGTCCACCATCCGCGATACTCTGGCAAAAATCGCCGAGGAGGGGATCGATCCCCGCGCCCTGGAAGCCGGCATCAATCTCTATGAATTCCGCTATCGCGAGGCGGACTTCGGCTCCTATTCCAGGGGACTGGTCTACGGCCTCAACGCCCTCGACTCCTGGCTCTACGATGACACAAAGCCTTTCATCGGCCTGGGAATCGGAGAGTACTTTGACTTTCTCCGCGAGCAGAAGGGCAAGGGATTTTTTGAAAAACTCATCCATGAGTGCTTCCTGGACAACCCTCACTGCGCGGTCATCGTCCTGGATCCCGAACAGGGCCTTTCCGACCGCCTGGACGAAGAAATGCGAGGGCGCATGAAGGCCTTCGCCGACAGCCTCACCCCCGAACAGAGGCAGCAGATCGTCGATGAGCTCGCCGCCCTGCGCGCCTGGCAGCAGTCCGAGGACTCGGAAGAAGACAAAAACAAAATCCCCATGCTCCGCCGCGAGGATCTGACCCGCAAGGCAGTCCCCCTGCTCAATCAGGTACAGACTCTCAAGGCCGCGAATCGCGGTCCCGCCGGGGATGCAGCTCAGAACACTGTTTGCGCAGCGGTGCAAAGTAATCTTGCCGCGCAGGAAACCACCTTTACCGCAGTTACCCATCCCCAGTTCACCAACCGGATCGACTACATGTCCTTCCTTTTTGATATCCGTGAACTTCCGGAAAAATACATCCGCTGCCTGGGTATTTTTAAAACACTTTTCAGCGTTCTCGACACTGAGTCCCACAGCTATGCTTCCCTGGGCCATGAGATCAATATCTCCACCGGCGGAATCAACGGCCTTGTGAGCGGTTACAACTGGTACGGTCCTAAGGAATCCGCGCCCAGGCACGGCTATCGCCTCACCTTCGAAGTCAGTGTCAAGACACTTCACAAGAACCTGAAGGATGCGCTGAGCCTGATCCATGAGATCCTCATGACCACCAACTACAACATGCCCGCGCGGATCCTCGAAGTTCTCGAAGAAGAGCGTGCCGGCATGCGTGCAGGCATGGCCTCTGCGGGACACGCCACTGCCGCACAGCACTCCATGTCCTACCTCACCAAGGCCGGTGTCATCATGGATATGGTCGCGGGCCTCGAAGCCTACTGCACACTCGATCAAACCTGCAATTCTCCGGAATCGATCCAAGACCTCTGCAAGCTCCTCCAGGAGATGGCAGCCATGATCTTCCGCGTGGACAACCTCACCTTCGACTGCACCGCCAGCGAAGAGGACATCCCCGAGATCCTCGCCGCCGTTCAGGACCTTGCAGGCCGGCTCAATCCGCCCCTGCAGACAGAGCCCGAGTTTTTTGACCCCGTTCCTGTCAGGAAGAGGGAGGGACTTACAACTGCCGGACAGGTCCAGTTTGTCTGCTGCGCAGGCCGTTACGCCGCTCCTGAGCGCCCCAGCACCGGAGCTTTCCGCGTACTGCGCGTCCTTCTGGGCTACGAATACCTCTGGAACCGCATCCGCGTTGAGGGCGGTGCCTACGGCTGCATGAGCAGCTTCACCCGCGAAGGAAACGCTTTCCTCGTTTCTTACCGCGACCCTCACCTGCGCCGCACGATCGATACTTTCAAAAATACCGCGGACTTCCTCCGCAGCTTCGATGCCGACGAGCGCACTATGACCAAATACATCATCGGTGCCGTCAGCGGCCTCGACCAGCCCATGACACCTTTTGTCTACGGCCGCTACTCCCTCAGTTCCTACCTCACCGGTCTCACCGATGAGATGCTTCAGAGGGAACGCGACCAGGTACTCGACGCGACCCCCGCGGACATCCGCGCCCTCGCCGACTACCTCGACGCCGTCATGGACTGCAACTGCCTCTGCGTCGTCGGCAGCGACACCAAACTCCGCGAAAACGCCGACCTCTTCGACGAGATCAGCAAACTCGTATAAGACACACTTGTCACGGGGAGGTTGTCATGGGGACGGTTCCTTGGTTGTCATGTGGTTGTCACAGGGACGGTTCCTTTGACACATCGTGCAGGTAACGAAGTGTCACTTGGACGGTTCCATTGACACATTGTGGACGTGTCAATGGAACCGTCCCCATGGCAATATAACATCCAAGTTGTCAAAAGAACCGTCCCTATGACAATCAAAAGAACCGTCCCTATGACAAGACTTAACACCCCCATGGCAAGACCCATGACTACCGGAACCGTCCCAATAAAACAAAAGGACCGTCCCCATGTATCCAAGTTGTCAAAAGAACCGTCCCCCTGACAATCTAAGAAAGGATTAAAATGACAGATAATACTTCCATTGAAGTGAATGAAACATCTGAAAAACCAGCAGCGCCCGCAATTAAAAAAGCAGGTTTTGCAACCATCATCGGCCGCCCCAATGTCGGCAAATCCACGCTGATGAACCGCATGATCGGGCAGAAGATTGCGATCACCTCCTACAAGCCGCAGACGACAAGGACCAAGATCCGCACCATCTATACCGGCGATGAGGGCCAGATCGTCTTCCTGGATACGCCCGGCATCCACCAGAGCAGGACGAAGCTCGGCGCCTATATGGTGAAGGCTGCCAAAGGCACTCTGAAGGAAGTCGACGTGATCCTTTGGCTCGTCGAGCCCCGCCAGAAACTTTCTGATGAGGACAAGGCTATCATCGAGCTTCTGAAAGAAGTCAAAACCCCTGTCATTGTTGTCATCAACAAGATCGACAAGGTCAAAAAAGCTGAGATTCTGCCCGTGATCGACCTGTTTTCCCATGAAGGCGTCTTCCACGAGATCATCCCGGTCAGTGCCCGCACAGGCGACGGCGTCGACCAGCTCATGAAAGATATCTTTGATCTTCTTCCTGCCGGCGAGCCTTTCTATGATGAAGATATGGTCACCACCCAGACCGAGCGCGAGATCGCCGGCGAGATCATCCGCGAGAAAGCCCTGCGCCTGCTGCAGGAAGAGGTTCCCCACGGCATCGCAGTCACCATCGAGTCCATGAAAATGCGCTCCCGCAAGGGAAAGGGCGAGATCTGCGATATCGATGCCTCCATCATCTGCGAGCGCGAAGGCCACAAGCGCATCGTCATCGGCAAGGGCGGCGAAATGCTCCGCAAGATCGGCACCGACGCGCGCAAGGATATTGAAAACATGCTCCAGTGCCAGGTCAACCTCAAACTCTGGGTCAAAGTCCGCCGCGACTGGAAGGACGACGATACTCAGATGCGCTCCTTCGGCTACGACGAAAGAAAGCTATAATATAGTAGATACGCTCCTTTGTCTGCGACGAGAGGCGACAAGAGAGAGCTGTAATGTATAGATTCCCTCCTTCCATTGCGACGAAAGAAGGCAGTAATACATATTTGAGATATGAATGATGATTTGTTAAGCCTCACGGCCCTGGTCCTGGGGAGTACGCCTGTCGGCGAATATGACCGGAGAGTTGTCCTGCTCACCCGGGAGAGAGGGAAGATTTCCTGCTTCGCCCGCGGTGCGCGCAGGCCGGGAAGTCCCGTGATGGCGGTTTCGCTGCCATTCTGCTTTGGCACCTACCGAATCCGAGAAGGGCGGAACTCCAACGTGCTCGTCGAGGCAAAACTGCATACTTTTTTCGATAAACTCAGGGAAGATATGGAGGCGACTTTATACGCCTCCTATTTTACAGAAATCCTGCGTTATATCACCCGCGAAAACAATGACGAAGCAGCCCTCCTCCTGCTGGCCTATCAGTCCTTCAAAGCACTCGAATCAGGCAGGATTTCCCGTCCCCTGGTCCGCGCCGTCTTTGAAATCCGGACCCTGATCCTGGAAGGTGAGTTTCTTCCGCCGCGGGAAGCAGATGGCTTCTCGCCTGCCGCACTGCAGGCCGTCAGCCACATCATGCGCTCCCCGCTCAAAACTCTTTATACCTTCGCTGTTAATGATTCGGTCCTCCTGGAACTGGAACACATCGCAGCTGTTTCCATGGAACGCAGCCTCAACCACAAATTCGAGAGCCTGGAGATCCTGAAAACCTTGTTAAGCTAATCATGAAAAAGAGATAATAAAGCACAACGTGCCGGCGTAATTGTCCGACACACTGTGCTTTTTCATTGTCTTCTTGAGAAGCCACTCATGCTCATGTAAGAAGAGAGTGACCTATTGATGATTTCCTGCAAAGATCATCACTGCCCGGCCATCCAGGAAGCGACCGGGCGAAGATTTCTCGAAAAGATCACTACTGCCGCGAAAAAAGTGTAGCGATATAGCGGCTGCCAAAGTAGGAGATCACCAAAGAGCGGGAAATCACCACTGTCTCACCAACCAGTTCAGCGACTGGGCGAAGATTTCTCGAAAAGATCACTACTGCCGCAAAAAAGCGTAGCGATATAGCAGCTGCGGCAGCGAGAAATCACCACTTCCTCGCCAACCAGGAAGCGACCCACGGAAGATTAGATGAAAAGGTCACCACTGCCGCAAAAAAGCAAAGCGATATAGTAGCTGCGAGAGAAGAAGATCACCCATGCCCACACAAGAAGAGAGTGACCTATTGATGATTTTTTACAAAGATCACCACTACCAAATAAAAATTAGTCAAGTCACAAGCAATATAGAGAGCGGAAGAAAAGCCTATATAAGAGAGCGGAAGAAAAACCTATATAAGAGAGCGGGAGTAAAGCATATATAAGAGAGCGGGAGGAACGCGTATATATATGAGTGGGAGCAAAACCTATACAAAAGAGCGCGAGTGAAACCCAGAATAAGATTTGACAAACCACAGATAAAACCCAGATTTGACAAACCACAGATAAAACCCAGATAAACCCCGGATAAAAAGGCTGAGCAGGTAAGTTTATTATTGAAAATCATTTATTGGTGCTCTATAATGATAGTTCGGTGGTTTTTTCTTAAATCATCATTAAAAAATTGTAAGTGATTCGCAATATCCTCCCCGTCAAGGCTCTGCTTTATCTGCAGGGCTGTGGTGATGGAGAGTTATAAAAACAAGCAAAGGAGTTTCAGCGAGTTATGGAAAAGACAATGGAAAAGATCGTTGCGCTGTGCAACAACAGAGGATTCATTTATCCCGGTTCCCAGATCTACGGCGGTCTGGCCAACACATGGGATTACGGCAACCTGGGCGTTGAGCTCAAGAACAACGTCAAGAAGGCGTGGTGGCAGAAGTTTGTCACCGAGTCACCCGAGAATGTGGG
>DGRU01000016.1 GCA_002390025.1 Lachnospiraceae bacterium UBA4380 | reverse complement strand
TTGAGAAGACCGCTCATGTCCTGGCCAAAAAGTACCGCGTCACGGTCGCCACTTCGGATGCGGTCGAACAGATCATTATCTTCGGTGCCGGCGCCTACCGCATGTCCGCCCAGATGCTGCTGGAGGAGATCGTTTTCACAGAGCGGGAGATGCGGGAGCGCTACGGGATCGGAACGGATGAATAATACGCTTATTTATAACGGTTTGTCGTAGATGGCCCTACCCGCAAAAATGATTTTCCCCTTCTGGTTTTTTGTATAGATTGTAAAAAATTCATGAGAATATCGGACTTTTTTTATACAAAAGTGGCTGTGGATAGGATATAATGAAGTCTGGAAAACAATTATTCGATCGTCTCCGGTCTCTAGAACTACCGGCAATGGCTTTGGCTCTGCAATCTGTGCGGAGCAGGGACAGAGTGCGGAGAGTTCCCGGAGAAGAAAGGGGTTATTATGGCAAAACTCGTAGTTTTTAAATGCAAAAAGTGTGGCAGCATGGTCGTAAAGATCAACAGAGGCGGATGTTCACCTTCCTGTTGCGGCGAGCCTATGAGTGAAGTCCGCGCAAATGATACCGACGGCGCGAAAGAGAAACACGTCCCCGATGTCGCTGTCGAAGACGGCGTTGTCAAGGTCAAAGTCGGCTCCGTCGAGCACCCTATGTTGGATGCCCACTACATCACCTTCATTGCCCTCGAGACCGAGAAGGGCGTTCAGTGCAAGTTCCTTGAGCCCGGCCAGGCTCCCGCTGCAGACTTCACACTTGTCGATGACAAAGCCGTCACCGCTTATGAGTACTGCAACCTGCACGGTCTTTGGAAAAAGGATATCTGATTGACGGCCATTCCTGTTCAGGAATCTTCAATCTGACTGTCTGTTCAGTCCTCCCGGCATGGGGAGGAAGTGAGAGGAGAGTACTGTCGTTTTTTCAATAGCCGCGACATGAAAAATACTGACCACCCGGATGGATGCTCCATTCGGGTGGCCTTTTTTGTCCGGCTCTCAGCAGCTGATTACAGCGGTTGGCAATGGCATATGCCATGTATGCTATAGATTATTCACAAACCACATTCCTATTGATTCTCTCTATTGGTTCGCGTAGAAAGTTTCATGGTTTAAAATGAGGATTACATGTGCAAACTTTCCTTTTTGTAGATATAATTTTGAGTATGCGAGAATGTTATATTTTTGACACAATAGCAGGAGAGGGGCAGTCTTCCGGAAATGGCCGGACACCGGCTGCCGGAGCCGGCTTTTTCTGAAGAAGCGGGCCATATTCCTTTTCTGCAGATCTCAAGAAGAAAGAGGGGGAGAATCATGAAGGCAGTCAAATGGCTGGACAGGCATTTTGAAGAGATTCTTCTGGTGGCGCTTTTGTTTATCATGATGATCATCATGGGCATCCAGATCGTTGCCAGATACGCGCTGGGAAATTCACTTTCCTGGTCGGAGGAGATCACCAGGTTCTGCTTTATCTGGACCGGTTTCCTCAGCATCAGCTACTGTGTGAAGAACAGTAAATCCATCAAGATCGAGCAGTTTGTGGAGTGGTTCAGGGACGACTTCGGCGGCATGGGCGTGCACGTCTTCCGCCTGGTCAGCTATCTGGTCGAGCTGGTCCTCTTCGGCTATCTGCTTCCTTTTGCCTATCACTTTGTGCGGGCTTCCTATCTGGGAAAGGCGGCAAGTCCTGCCGTGGGCATTCCCATGTGGATCGTGCAGTCGATCACAGTGATTTCCTTCGGACTGTGCGAGATCCGTCTGCTTCAGAAACTGATCTCCAGGATCGCCATGATCCGCAGGGGTGAGAGAGAAGAAGAGCACGAAAGGGGGGAAGTCTAAATGTCTGCTGCATTTGTAATGATTTTGTTTGCGGTCCTGCTCCTTCTGGCAGTGCCGATTTCCATGGCGCTCGCGGCGGCCTGTATCCTGCCCAGTGCCTTTGACGCGTCCTTTACGGCCAGCGCCACCTATATTGTCCGCGCCATGTTCAACGCTCTGAACAGCTTTCCCATGCTGGCAGTGCCTATGTTCATTTTGTCCGGTATTCTCATGGCCAGGGGCGGTATCTCACGCCGACTTTTCGATCTGTTTTCTTTTTTGATCGGCAAGCGGACGGCAGGCCTTCCCTGCGCGGTCATCGTCACCTGCCTTTTCTACGGCGCCATCTCTGGCTCCGGCGTCGCAACGGTTGCGGCGGTGGGCAGCATGACACTGCCCATCCTGCTGCGTCTGGGCTATGAAAAGAAATTCTGTGTGGCCATCATCGCCGTGGCAGGCAGCCTGGGCGTCATCATTCCGCCCAGCATTCCCTTCATCATGTACGGCCTTGCTTCGGGCGAATCCGTCAGCGACCTCTTTACTGCGGGTATCATCCCCGGCATCCTGATCGCCCTGCTCCTTATGGCCTACGCAGTCTATCACTGCAAAAAATACGGCGAGGACAAGGAGAAGATCGGGGAATATATTGACGAACTGCGCGGCAGAGGCTTTGCCGCCGTCATCAAGGAGAGCTTTCTGGCTGTCCTGTCCCCTGTGATCATTCTGGGCAGTATTTACAGCGGTATTGCCTCTCCCACAGAGGCGGCCGTTATCTCTGTTTTCTATGCTCTCCTGATCGGCCTGGTGGTCTACAGGGAGATCAAGCTCTCCGAGCTCTACCACCTCTTTCTCGAGGCAGTGGGCACCTATACGCCCATCCTCTTTATCATGGCAGCGGCCATCGCTTTCTCCAGAGTCCTGACCCTCATGCAGGTCCCGCAGACCGTCAGCTCCTGGATCCTGGCCAACTTCACCAGCAAGGTCATCGTCCTGCTCGTGATCAATATTTTCCTTCTCATCGTCGGCATGTTCATGGACACGACGCCGGCCATCCTGATCCTGACACCCATCCTGCTGCCAATCGTCAAGGGCTTTGGCATGACAGGCATTCATTTCGGTGTCATGATGGTTGTCAACCTGGCCATCGGTTATGTGACCCCGCCCATCGGCGTCAACCTGTTTGTCGCCAGCGCTATGACGGATATTCCCGTCATGGACATCTCGAAAAAAGCGATCCCGCTGATCTGCATGTTTATAATCGCGCTGCTGCTGATCACCTTTATCCCGGCCATCAGCCTGCTGCTGGTCTAGGATCGTGTTTCTGAATAGGAGGTCATAACAGAGTATGAGTGGAAAAAGAATCAAACAGCTGATCGCCATCGCGATCATTTTCGCTGCAATTGCCTATGGCTTTATCAGCAGCAGAAAAAATGAACAGCACTTTGCCTGGCCCCTCGCGACCTGCAGTTCGGGCGAGACGGTCACCAATGTGTTCGCGCAGACCTTCGCCGATTATGTGAGCAAGCTCAGTGACGGCAAAATGAAGATCCAGGTCTATACGGACAGCACACTGGGAACAGACCTTGAGCTGATGGAGAGCATGAAAGACGGGGATATCCCCTTTATCGTGGCCTCTCCCTCCCCCCAGGTCAGTTATATTCCCCAGCTGTGTGTCTTTGACACGCCCTGTGTCTATACGGATATCAACACCTTCCGCAAAAATATGGAAAACGAAAAGCTGATGGATGAATTCCGCAGGATCTACAGGGAGCACGGCTACCGCTTCCTGGGGATCACGGACCAGGGCTTCCGCGTAATGACCATGTCAAAACCCTATGAAGACCTCTCGTCCATCGCGGGACAGAAGATCCGGGTCATGGAGAACAAATACCACATCCAGTTCTGGAAGAGCGTCAATGCCAATCCCACCCCCATGACCTTCTCCGAGGTCTACATCGGTCTGCAGCAGGGCACCATCGACGCCCAGGAGAACGCCCTCCCTCTGATCGTGACGGCCAAGCTCTATGAGCAGCAGAAGCGCCTGATCCGGACCAATGCCGTCCCGGACCTCGTCACCCTGATCGCCAGCGGCAAGTTTATGGACAGCCTCACCGAAGAACAGGCTGCCATCATCGAAGAGGCGGCGCGCCTGGCCCAGGCGGACGCCAAGGATATTTCGGATCAGAAGGCCGAGGAAGCCACCAAATACCTGGAGGATGCCGGCATGGAGATCGTCACGCCTTCCGAGCAGGACTACGAGGACATGCGGCAGATGTGTCAGCCGGTCTGGGAGACCATCCGCGAGGACTGCGGCGCGGAGCTCTTTGACGAGTACACTGCCATTGTGGAGGAGTGATCTTTTAACAAAAACACATGCACAAAAATGCCTTGAAAAAACGCGGAAAGAAGGCTTTGCAAAACATACAAAAAAGGCTTTGTCACACATAAAAAAGGCTTTGCAAAACACAAAAAAAGGTTTTGCCACGCATAAAAAAGGCATTGTAAAACATACAAAAAAGGCACTGCGGGAAGTAGATTTCCTGCAGTGCCTTTTTGAATTCAGGCATATTCTCAGTCGTACTTGATGCCGAGTTTGGCCTTCATGTATTCGCTGTCGACCTTCTCGCCCATGATGAGCTCGATTGCAGCCAGACCCTGGAAAAGCATCATGCCGGTGCCGTTCATGGTCTTGCAGCCGACTTCCTTGGCCATCTTGAGCATGGCTGTCTCGGTCGGAGCATAGACGACATCTGTGACGATGAGGTCGGGACGGAAGAAGGACTTGTCAGGAATGTAGGTGTAGCCTTCGAGAGGCTTCATGCCGCAGCCGGTCGCATTGGTGAAGAGAACGGAAGTGGCGATTTCCTGCTTGAGGGCGTCCAGATCCTCGAGGTGGAAGAGGGTTGCCTTACAGTTGGTCTTGGTGTTGATCTTTTCAACAGTCTCTACTGCATTGGGGTAGAACTTGTCGTCGCGGGCGAAGATGGACATCTCCGCCACGCCGTCCAGAGCCGCCTGGATCTGAATGGCGGTTGCGGCGCCGCCGGAACCGGCGATGGTGATCTTCTTGCCGATGATGTCGATGTTGTTGTCTTTGAGGGAGGCCATATAGCCGAGGCCGTCAGTGACATATCCCTTCAGGTAGCCGTCGCGGTTGGTGAAGGTGTTGCAGGCACCGACAAGCTGCGCTGCGGGATCCACCTCGTCCAGATATTTGTGGACGATGGTCTTGTTGGGCATGGAAATATTGCCGCCCAGGATTTTCATGGCGCGCACGCCCTTCATCGCATCCTCAAGATGCTCTGCGTCGACTTCAAAGGCGAGGTTGACTACGTCCTTACCGAGCTTCTCATACGCGGCATTGTGCATTGCCGGAGAGTTTGAGTGACGGATCGGATAGGCCAGAAGACAGGTTAATTCAGTGTGCCCGGTAATCTGATGTCTTTCCATAGGAGCTCCTTTTCTTACATGTACTGGTGCCCGCCAGAGGGGCGGTTAAGCGGATGGTCTGTGATGTATTTTCATAAACCATTCATGTAACTAATAAAAATATCTTTAAAAATAAAATAAATGAATTGTTTGAAATATACAAGACCCAAAATGAAAATGTGAGCCGGGAAGGATTGTTGATACAGTCACACCCGCACCAGACACTCCGCTGTTTGGTGCGGGGCCTGAAGCCCTGACAGGGCTCAAGGGCGTTTTTCATTGGCCGAAGGCCAATTTGGAAT
>DGRU01000048.1 GCA_002390025.1 Lachnospiraceae bacterium UBA4380 | reverse complement strand
TTCCAAAACCTTCATCAGATCAGCCGCCGAAATATGTTGCTATAAAGGCCTCATCGACCTCGCGCATATATTCCACATATCCCACCGGGTCGTGCTCCTTGAGCCGCTCCGCCCGGGCCTTGTCGTAGAAGCCCTCCGGAATCGGAATGGTGGGAACCGGGATCGTTTCAAAACTTCCGTCTGCGTTGCGAAAAGTAATATTACGATACGTAAACTCCATCTGTTCAGTCCTCCCTGCTGCCGCCTTCGGGCAAATAGCGCCTCAGGAACTCTTCCGTGCTGATTCGTTCGTAGTTCGCGAGCCGCTTGACATGCACACCTCTTGCCGTCTCGCGCTTGCAGGCCGTGCGGGCGGATTCGCGATCGGCGAGGCCGATCCGCTCAGCCAGCTCCCGGAAACGGAGGTTGTTGCGGATTCGATAATTGTCGACAACGTTGCGGGGGCTGCGGATATAGCTGGCCCGGGCGGCACGGTCCAGGGTCGACAGGCTTCGCCCGTCGTAGTCCTCCAGCAGCTCGTCCAGTGTTACGCCAAGCGCTTCAGCCACCGGAAGCAGCGCCGATACGTAGGCGCTTTCGGGGATCCCTTTCCTCTCGTAGTTCGCAAGCGTGGCCGCGGTGACGCCTGACAGCTCTGCCAATACTTTGCGGGTCAGTTTCGCTTTGTTGCGGAAGTATTCCACACCTGTCATATCGCGCACCTCCTTACCAAGTAGGAAACCGGGATGAATTCGTACTCATGAAGGAGTTCCTCGGCGGTAAGAATCTTCGTGCCGCAATGATCTGCCTCATTCAGATCATAGAGACGGTGAAGCTGGTAGTTGTCGCCGCGCTCGTAGCAGGCACGGAGGAACTCCAACTCCCGGCGGCTCATGTAAAACGGCGTGTCCTCGCCGCCGACTGTAGTCTTGGCCTCGATGTAGATGGGTTTCCCGCATTCGTCAAAGCTAAGCGCGTCAAACCCCGCCGTCATATCCTCAGAGACGTTGCCGTTCACGGCCATGGCGAAGGGTGTCCCTGCGAGACGGGCACGCTCCCGCTCGATCACGAGGCGCTCGCCGCGATCTCCGATCTCGTCAAACATCTTCTGTTTTTCTCGCAGCAGGGCCTTCATTCTTCCGCCGTGGATGGCGGGGCTGAAGAGCTGCGTGGCCGCGGCGGTGAAATCGTTGCGCGCAAGGCAGTCGAGCGTGACGTGATAGAAGCTTGCCAGTTTACGAAGGCTATCCAATCTCGTCTGGCCTCCTCGCTCTGCGTTGAATAAGGTCTGGAAAGACAAGCCGAGCTCATTTGCCACGGAATCCATGCTCAGCCCCCTGTGATTGCGCAGATAGCGCGCGACCGTCACAGGCGGTATCTGTTTTCTGTTGTCCATTTGTATTTTTCCTTTCTACTAATCAGACTGGAAGGCCAGCTCATCTCAATGATTGCCTTCATGTTCCATCTTGGAATAGATCGTACTGACGAGTTGAATGAGCTCACAAAGCTCCGGCGTCATTTTCGATGCCGATGTAATCCGCCTGAGTTCCTGAAGGATATCCGTCATTTGATCCTTCAAGGCCTTATGTACACGCGGATTTCCTACTACTACAACCGCCCGGTTCAGCAGACGATCAATGATGTAATCCTGTTTGGTCATGCCGGAGAGGGCGACCAGCCGGTTCAACTGATCGCTCTCCTCCTTTGACATGCGAAAACCCACGGTTACGCAGCGCCAGCGTTGCTGTCTGTCTCGATTTTTAGTCGACATGCTCGCCCTCCCGGATATCGTTCAGCTTTTCTGCCATAGAGGACTGCACCGTCGGGAACAGATGGGCATAGCGATAGGTGATATCAATGCTCTGATGCCCGACCCGCTCTGCGATCGCCACGGCGGAATAGCCGAGGTCGATCAGCAGCGAGACATGAGAGTGGCGCAGATCGTGAATGCGGATTTTCTTCACCCCTGCCTTCTTACAGCCTTTCGCCATCTGACACGTGAGGAAATTCTTCGATACCGGAAAAAGTCGATCGTCCGGCATAAGGCTGTAACACATGTTCATGTAATCCTTCAGTTCAAGCCGGAGAAAATCCGGCATATGGATCGTCCGATTGCTGTTCGGCGTCTTGGGTTTCGTGACGATGTCCTTACCTTTCAAATGCTGAAATGTCTTATTGATACGGATCGTTCCCGCTTCCAGATCCACGTCTGCCGGCGTCAGAGCCAGCAGTTCGCCCTCCCGAAGCCCACACCAGTACAGGACCTCAAAACAGTAATAAGCAAGCGGCGTTTCCATCGTCGTTTCCGAGAAGCGCAGATATTCATCTTTCGTCCAGAAGTTCATCTGGATGTCTTTATCCGATCCCATGTTTCCCGCCGTACGGGCCGGGTTCTCCTTCAGCCCATAAAACCGGACCGCGTGATTGAAAATAGCGCTCAGCTGGTTATGAACCGTCTTGAGGTAAGAAGCGGAATAGGGCTTTTTCGTCTTCGGATCGCGGTACTTGAGCAATTCATTCTGCCACTGGATCACGTCCGTGGACGAAATATCACAGAGCCTCTTTTCGCCAAAGAAGGGAAGGATCTTCGTGTCAAGGATGTTCTCCTTCGTCTGCAGAGTACTCTCCTTAATGCGCGGGCTACGATTGCTTTTATAGACGGAGATGAAGTCCGCAAAGCTCATATCCGTGCTCCCGGAAAGGCGCTCCTTGAATGAGGCCTCCCACTTGAGCGCTTCACGCTTGCCCTTGAACCCGCGCTTGGTAACCCACTTGGCCTGTCCGGTCCAGTCCTTATATTGGAACTTTACATACCAGGTGTTCTTTTCCGGATCTTTATAAGCAGGCATTCAAACACCTCCTTATGCGCTGAGCGTGCCGTAGAACTTCGATTCAAAGAAGCTGCGGCTCACCCGTCCGGATACGGTAATGTATCCCATGGTATTCAGCTCATCGTTAAGGCGTCGGATGATCTTATAAGCCATGGGAACGGACACTTCGAGGACTTCCGATACGTCCTCCGCTCTAAGGAACTTTTTCTTGTTTTCCATTTCCAGAAAACCTCCCGTATGTATTGGAAAACAAAACACCGTGCAGGCCTGATGGCTCCACACGGTGCGTTCCTCTGTTCCGCGGACGGCAAACCAGCTCCTCAGAAAGTTCCCCTTGCACGTTGGCTTAAAAACGGGTATACTGATTCTGCGGTGCGACGAATGTCGTTGTGTAGGTGCCTGTATCACCTGCGCAGGCACGGGGGAGTTGGCGCTCCCTCGTGCTGCCGTATTTTGTTTTTCTAATGTCATTATAGCAAGCCGGCCCTCAATTGTCAAGAGATTTTCTCTAATATTTAGAGATCAAATTTCCTAAATAGCGGTTTGCTACTAAATCAGCATTAATTCTTGACTTTTTAAAGAAGTCAGGCTATATTAACCACAAGAAGTTCGGAATAATTAACGTGGAGATGAGATTACAATGGCCTGGTCATATGACCCCCTTTGGATCATGTTGATAAAAAAGAATATAAAGCGCTCAGAACTAATCAAGCTGGCCGGGCTAAATACTACAGCAATCGCCAAGATGGGCCGCAAAGAGCCTGTCTCCATGGAGCATCTGGGTAATCTCTGTAAGTTTTTCCACTGTGGGCTGGGCGATATCGTCGAGTATGTTCCAGATCAAGAAGAAAGCCGCGAGCAATGAGAGTATTCTCTCTGCTCGCGGCTCATTATTTTGCGAAGGTTTTTTGTTCGTTTCTGACAGGCGAGCTTTTTATCATGTACGATCCGCTTGAGCATTCGGCTCAAAAGTAATCTGCTTCTCGCTCAACGCAGCGTCGCAATAATAGGCGCGGACTTTCGTTCTCGCGCGGTGCCAAGCCGCCAGTGCCGCAAACTGTTTGATCTGCTGGTCGTAGATGACACGCTTTAGTAGGAACTTGTCCTTAGGCAGAAGAAAGAATATCTTCTCCCGCCAGTCAATGCCGGAACTTGGGAAGATATAGTATTGGTCATTGTAAGCGTTGAGCTCTTCCGGGGTCCGAGACGAGCTCATTTTACCAAGGACAACAAGTGCAATCTGTCCGTCTTTCAATCCGCCAGAATAGTATTGCGCAAAGGTTCGCTTATCTACGATCCACTCGGAAACCGGTTTTCGCGCGAAAACATCCTCCGTCAAATAATCCGTCAGGAGCGCATACAGTTCATCAGCATGCTTGGGCAGGCGCTGAGTCCGCTTCACATCAACATCCTCGTCATCCTTCGTCTCGTTACCCTCATTCAGAGCCTTTGATTCGGATGTTCCATTTGTCTGCTTGTGAGTAGTATCATCGCGTCGACGCGTTTTTGCGCCCTGCAACTTGGCCAGAATATCCGCATCAGATTTATCAAGGCAAGAACGGCTTAATACTTGGATAATCTTGTCCTTCTTGTTTTCCGCCTTTTCGCAGTATTCACAGCCCTTCATGTGATCTATCCCGCCTGCTGCCGAGAAATAATTCTCTTTCTCTGCACAAATGAAGAGCGTCAGTTCTGTTCTGCAGATTTCGTTGCTGTTTGGTCTGCGCAGATTTTTCCCTGCGCACAAAAACCGATTTTTCCGATCTTCCTCAGTCAAATCTCTCGCCATAACTAATGTTTCGTTTTCCATGCTATCAACTAAAAAGGCACGATCTGCCATGAGATTTCACTTCCTCCTATTGATTTTAGCACAGAACAAAAGGGAAATCTTCTTAATTTCTCTTAATATTCCGTCACTTTTTCACCATTTTGTAAACTTGCCTAACCGTCTCCGCTATTGAAGCTGACCGTGGATACTCCGCTTTTCGGGGCACAAGCTGGCATCTCGCCGTCATGTCGGAAGCATCGCAGCTTACAGACAGGGTTAGTTCAGACTGCGGCTCAGGTACATCCACACGGACGAGCATTTCGCTTTCTCCGCCAGTAGCCAATTGTAGCCTGACACGCTCTGCCTCTTCAATCCGAATCGGGAGCGTATCGCGCTTCACTTCAGAGTCTACTTGGTTGCATAGCAAGGCCAAAACAGGATGCCGTGACCATTTCTCTTTCATCGCGTAAATCTGGTCGGGATCCGCAAAGAAAGTGCGTTTTGTAAAGGGGTCTTCAATCTCATGTCCCATCCAATATTGGATTTCCGAAGGAGCAAAGCCAAGCTGATACAGATGTGTCGCGCAGTTTCTGCGAAACAGATAAGTCGTCGGCTCCTTTTCCTCGATTTGCATCCGCTGCACTTCCGAAGAGCACAGAATCTGATACAACACGGACAGTTCGCTCTTATCGATACCGATTTGAGTAAACAAAGCCTTTCCCGCTACAGCCAGATCGTTCGAGCCTGCCCGCTGAACGAAAGAGAGCTTTTTACAGACCAACGGCAGGTCTTCAACGGATTCCACATTCTCCGGTAGAGAAAGCCTCCCATCCTTGACAATCTGGGATAAATAGGCTTTTCTCTGCTGAATAAAGTTGTAGATTGGCTCCATCATCAGCAACGTGCGTGGGGCATTGCCGGTTTTTCCTCCGCTTTTGAGCTCCGACGAATTCAATCGGGTGCTTTGCAGCATATCAAACACAGCTGTGTCGGCATGATAATCCAGACGGCGGACACTGCTGAAATTCGCGCCGCACGCTTCGTTGTTTCGCAGACCCAACGTAAACATCAGCAGAAGTCCGATCTCTTCTCCCGTCGCTGTTTCCGGTCGAAGGTTCAGAAACCAGTGAACGATCTTTTGCTCCTCGCCCGGGCTGAAGGATTTCCTCAACCTTGTCATGGTGTTGACGCGCCATGCTTCTTTTTCCTTGTCTGTGGCGGTCTCAGTGTCGAACAGATCTTCCCACATCAGTGCATCCGAGAAATGGTCGTGCTCGACCCCGGCCTGATAGGCAAGCAGGATCAAATGCCGATAGTGCCCTACGGTTCCGTCGCTGTAGTTGTGTTCATCCGCAAGTTTTTGCAGCACAAGTTCAAACAGCTCTCCCGAAAGCTCGTGCGCGGGCATATCTTTCTTGCAAAACGAGTGTAGTGCTGGAAGAATCCTTCGCTCATAGTCGTAGCGACAGCGCGCAGTAGTTTTGTCGCTCCAGTTTCGAGAGATGCCAACGTTCCGGCGCTTGGGATCCAGTTCTACGAAATACCGATGGAGAAGGCCCGCAAAGGTCGGTTCCCCGTCATAGGCAATACCGGGGAAGTCGAGTGCGATCGTCATACAGATTCCTCCTTTATGCTTACCGGAGCCGCGAACACAGAAACCGCATGGGTACTCGCAATTTCCATGTCCAGCGTTGAGGTCTCCGGCGGTAAACTGACACGAAGCTGTATGCTTGCCGGCTGTGAACCCGTTGCAATCCTTTCCTGCATATTCCCGGATACGGTATGCTCTCTGACGGAGGCCTGATCTTCATTTTCTGCCAAAATGGAATCCATGCGACGCAACTTCATATAGAGTAAGTATTGTGAGGCGTCATTCAGATAGTCGCAGTAGTATCGGCCAAACGTCGTCTCCGGCGTGTTTCCGATCAGATATGCGGTCTCGTCATTCGTCATCCCCACAAATGACAAGGTCCAGAAACGGAAGTTTTCCCGGAAGAAATCTCCTCCGTATGTGTTCAGGTTCGTCTCTTTCGTACCCTCGCCCTGATCGGGAATCGACACAATCCAGTCAGGCAACTGCAGTTCTATGATCAACTGTCTACAAAGTGATTCTAGTTCGCGCGGGGCAAATATCGTCTTTCCTCCACCGCGCTTGTTTACAGCCTCTGTCTGCCGAACGATCGGCCATTCGTCAAAAGACGAAAACGCCGGGTAGAGCTTTTTGGTGAGTTGAAACGCTTCCTCTAGGTGTCGGGACAGGGCATCCGAGCACGGGAAGCACAGATAGTCCTCGAGGCTTTCAAAGCCCTTATATGTGCTCCCGTCGTTGAGCGCCTGGCGTGTAATCACCAGCTTTTTGATTCCGTAGTCCTCGATAGTCAGCAGATCTTTCCATTTCAGTCCGCAGATGACATTGGCACTCAGCCCGGTCATGAGACGGAGAAGCACGCCGATGTATTCCAACTTCCCCTCGTGCAGTCGGATCGCTGCGATCCGGTACGCCTCCTGCAACTCCCGCTGTGTAAAGTGCTTCTTTGTCAGCGCTCTCCGAACCTGGGCGAAGAGCCTGTCCCTTTTCTTGACGTCCTGAATGACCTGCGCAAGCGAGTTTGTGTCGCAGTATTCCAACTCAACTGCCCGGTCGATGACCTTGCTGATGATCTGGAATCTCTGATACAGTCTCCCCTCCGAGTCGTTGGGAAAGCTGTTTTCAAGGATCTCCTCCACTTCCTCGCTCTGAACGTCCTGCAGCCTCAGCCAGCCGATCTCAGTCATCATAACCATCGTGTTCAGCATGATATAATCCCGCTCCGGAAACAGATTCTGCAGATTAGGATATAGATACCAGAAGGTTTTGATGGCCAAGTTCTTACCAGCCAGAGCCTTTGTATAATACTCAATGGCATTCTCGCGTATGGAATAATAGTATTCCGTAAGCTCTTGTTTCTTTTCTGAGGTTCGTTCCCGCACATACGAAAACGGATATGTCATGTTCAGCCATGATGTGATCTCAGAATCAGAGAGCTTGACAATGCGCTTTTTCGTTTCATCCAGCACAGCACCACGATCCATAAAGCCACGATCCGCTTTCCCTTCCGGTGTGACCTCACAGAAATAGGCTTCCAGCCGAGGGCGTCCATGATTATGCTTCGGATACGTCTTGCTGCACCAGATGGTAATGTCCGGAGTAAACGGGAAGGAAAAGGCGGGCGAGCGTTTCTTTCCTGCGGAATCCCGTGATAAAATTTCCTGCTCATATAGCTGTCGAACGCTTGCATAGAGGTTTATCAAGTTTTCCGGATCAGCCTCCACAGGCTGAGCAACATCTCTCGCCACAGCCTGTGTCTTCAAATCTGTGTTCAATGTGTCGGCCGACAGCAGGATCTTCCTTTTCTCTGCATCGGGTTGATCTGTGATCTCGGCACGGACAATCATCTTCCTACGGGGGAAAGCACTATTGTTGATTCCCTGTGGGAGAAGCTCGATCGCGCGGAAGTGAAAATGCGGATCATTGAGGGCCTCCGAGAACGGTGAGCGTGCCTGTTCGAATTCATGGCTGCCTAGAATCAGAAACAGCTCCATGTGCTTTCCCGGGCGATAAAGGAGCGTATAGATACTGTTCTGAACATTAATGGGAACACCACAGAAAAAAGCCAGAATCTGCGTCTTCTCCATTTCAATTGAGCCCTGCTGTATCTGATTGCTCCAATCAGCAAGGCTCAGAAAGCTGACGTTGTCCCCAACAGGTCTGCCATAAGTGGAATCGTGACAGTGAAAGGCCAGCGTTCCGCATACATCCGGATTCTCGAACACGAAACTTACCTTCTTCTTCCTCAGCATGGGATCTCGCATCCACTTCCGAACAAAGAACACGGAGGGCAGCAGGATCGTCACCCCGCTCTCCACACGATCCGCCGGTCCGACAGTGGCTGTAAAAAGGGAGTAGATCAGAGAGCACTCCAAAGGGACGTCGTTTGGTTTAAAATGCAGCTCTGTGGTCTCTTTTCCCATCCTGCGCGGAGCTCTGCGTCGAACCGAGAGCGTCGCCAGTGTATCCAGCGGTGGAATCTTGGCCATGTGCTGCAGCGCCTTTTGAAAGAGCCTTTTTCGCTCTGTGCCATCCTTGATCTTGAAAAAGCTGTAGAGTCGCTCTTCGCCCACATAGTATTTCGCCTGCTTGTTCTCCACGAAGAACTGATAACACAGCGCAAACTGCTGTTCGACGGACAATTCCAGTTGATCCTTCAGAATCTCGACAAGCTGATCCAGTTCCTCTTTCTTATACCCAATCGGCTTGATGTACAACTCCTCACTGCTGATGGGGTAGAGGTTGATACAGCGGTAGAAACTGTCAAACTGCTTTTGTGTAAGAAGGAAAACCGGGTCGCTTACTTGCTTGCAATATTGTTGATACAGCCTGACCAGAGTAGGATTGTTTGGAAGCGCCGCGGCCTCCTGAGACGAGTTCTGCTTGTTCGTCTTCGTGCCTTTTTCATCGCCGGGATACATCAGACCCCGCAGCCGGATGATCACATGAGTGAGAAACAGGACGTTGGAATTCAGTTCACTTTGCCAGAGAGAGACAAGCTCCGAAGCATTCGCGGCAAGGTCAGGGACGATAAAGCGAAGAAACTCCTCGACGCTATAGCGTCGAAAAGCGCGAGCCGCGTCTTCCACATCTTCGGGCCTCGCTTGACGGGAGATTTGAAGAACCGCACCTTTGGGATTCCTGCCGGAAGTCGCAATCTCATAATACGCCTTAATGAGTTCTTCAGATGAACGCTCTCCCAACGTGACAAACGTGGCATACGCCCGCAACAGATGAGAACTCTCTACGCTTACACCTTCTGACTCGTCAAGGATGCAAGATAGCTTCCCGGAAAGATCGGCTCGGATCACAGCAGCGGACATAGGCGCTCTCCTTCAAAGAATTACATTGATTAGTAATATCAGAATACTGTATAACAATAATATATGTCAACAGCTAATACTATTTTTTGGTCAAATTTTGGTCAAATCCAAAAAGAAAAACCCGCAAAGCCTTGCAGCGCAAGGCTTTGCGGGTTTTGCGGTCTTATTCCCACTCAATCGTTCCCGAGGGCTTCGGGGTCAGATCCCAGAGGACGCGGTTGACGCCCT
>DGRU01000052.1:1563-3846 GCA_002390025.1 Lachnospiraceae bacterium UBA4380 | reverse complement strand
CCTCTGCGTCCCGAACGCAGCGCTCTACCAAGCTGAGCCACGCTTCGATATAACAATTTCTCTGTTAGCATATCTATTTTACAAGAGAAAGCGGCGGTTGTCAAGAAAAATATTGGGGAGGCGGATGGCCGATGGAGGAAGATGGGACAGAGAGAACCGTCCCCGGTGTCTCATCAGTTTCTAAAACAGTCAATCGACAAAGCGGGCGATTAGGGGTATACTTTTATGACACGGCATTTTCCGGGAGAAGTATTGTGCAGGCGGGACTCCCGCCGGGATCACACAGGAGAAAGATTATGAATATCACGAAAGAACAGCTGGCGCAGATGATCGATCACACCAATCTGAAGGCCTTCTCACAGGACGCGGCCTTCCGGAAACTCTGCGATGAGGCGAAGACCTACGGCTTCAAGGCCATCGCGATCAACGGCGCGCAGATCGAGCGCTGCAGAAAGTATCTTGGAGACAGTCCGGTGCACATCGGCGCTACTGTCGGTTTTCCTCTTGGGCAGATGACGATCGAGAGCAAGGTTTTTGAGACAGAGGATGCGATCAGAAAGGGCGCCCATGAGATCGATTACGTGCTCAATGTCGCCGAACTCAAAGACGGCAATAAAGAGTATATCGAGCGTGAGATGCAGGAGATCACACAGGCCTGCCATGCGCACGGTGTGATCTGCAAGGTGATTTTCGAGAACTGCTATCTGACAGATGAGGAGAAGCGGACTGCCGCGGAGATCGCTCTGAAGGTGCGTCCCGACTTTATCAAGACCTCCACGGGATTCGGCACAGGCGGCGCCACGGTGGAGGATGTGCGCCTGATGAAATCGGTCGTGGGCGAGGCGGTCAAGGTCAAGGCGGCCGGCGGAATCCGCGATTTCGAGACGGCTGTTGCCATGATCGAGGCCGGTGCGGAGCGTCTTGGCACCAGCGCAGGTGTGGAGCTCATGCGGCATTTTGCCTGAAAACATCATTTTGCGTAGAAGCAGCATTTTGCCTGAAAACAGCATTTTGCGTAGAAGCAGCATTTTGTCTGAAGGCGGCATTTTGCCTGAAGACAGCATTTGCGTAAAGATGGAATTTTGCTTAAAGGCAGCAGTTGCGTAAGGAAAAGTTGAACAGCCGGCGGCGCCCGGGCACGGCTGTGCCCGGGTATGCCTGTAAATGAGGAGAGAACGATGTCCTTTTTTGATGTGGTTTACAAGATTCTGGCAGAGGGTTATTCGCCTTCCGAGTACGGGGGAAAGGGAATTGCAGTCGCCATGCTCGCTTCCGCAGTCCTCAGTGTCTATATCTTTTTCTGTTACAGGGTCGTGAGCCGCAGAACCATGTACTCGCTGAGTTTTAACAGGTCGTTTCTGATCGTCGGACCGGTGACAGCGGCTCTGGTCCTGCTCATGCACCAGAACGCGATCGCGGGCGTCGGCATCATCGGCGCGCTCTCTATCGTGCGTCTGCGCGGCGCGGTCAAGGAGCCCATGGATCTGGTCTTCGTGCTGTGGTCGGTAGCATGCGGTATTTTCATTGCGGCCGGCATGTGGAGAGTCGGGATCGTGGTCTCCATCGCTGTGACGGCGATCGTGATCCTGCTGGACTACCTGCCCCTGGGCAGGGCTCCCCTCATCCTGTCTGTCTACGGATATCCCGGGGAGAAGAAGAACCTGCAGAGCGCCTGCAGCGGAGTGCTCGGCAGGACCTGCAGAAAGGTAAAGGTCATTTCCACCGGAAAAGTCGACGGAAAACAGAGCCTGGTCATGCGTGTGCAGACAAAGCAGCGCCTTCGTCTGACCAATGAACTGGCCCTTCTTCCGGAGGTCGAGAGCGTCACGCTTGTGGAACAGGAGGGGGAAGTATCCTTCTGACAGGCGCAGAACATGGTAGATGAGTAAGGAAATATAGATATATGACAGTGAATAATAAGACGGAATTGCACAGAGACAGTGAGCAGAAGGAAATAAGGGGAGGCGCACCGGAGACCGGGCGCGCGGACACGGACAGAAAGATCGCGGAAATGATCGCCGGCCAGCTGCAGGTGAAGCTGTGGCAGGTGGAGGCGGCGGTCTCGCTGATCGACGAGGGCAATACCATCCCTTTTATCGCGCGCTACCGCAAGGAGGCGACAGGAACACTGGATGACGAGCAGCTTCGCACGCTGGATGAGAGGCTGACCTATCTGCGCAATCTTGAGGACAAAAAGGAAAAGGTCATTGAGAGCATTGAGGCACAGGGGAAACTGACGGCTGCCCTGCGCGCCCAGATCGAGGATGCGCAGACCCAGGTGGC
>DGRU01000052.1:0-1346 GCA_002390025.1 Lachnospiraceae bacterium UBA4380 | reverse complement strand
CTCCGCAGAGGATGCGCTCAAGGGCGCAGAGGATATCCTGGCGGAGATGATCTCCGACAATGCCGATTACCGCACCTGGATCCGTGAAAGCACCTCCAAGGAAGGCTTTGTTGTCTCTGCGAAAAAAGAGGCCTCCTCCAAAAAGGAGACAGCCGGCGCGGCGGCCGGAAAAGAGGACGCAGAGGCGGCGGCCGGAAGAGCGGACAGCCGCAGGTCCTCCGGCAAAAAGAAAGGCGCCGCCGAAGACCGCAGTGATGTCTATGAGATGTATTTTTCCTACGAGGAACAGGCTTCCAGAATTCCCGGCCACCGCATCCTTGCCCTCAACCGCGGAGAGAAGGAGGGCTATCTGAGCGTCAGGATCGATGCCCCGCGCGAGAAGATCCTCCACTATCTGCAGCGGCAGGTGATCCGCAGGAGAAAAGGAGAATTCAATCCCTTCACGACTCCGGTCCTGGAGGCTGTCTGCGAGGACAGCTATGACCGCCTGATCGAGCCTGCTATCGAGCGCGAGATCCGCAGCGAGCTGACGGAGAAGGCGGAGGACGGAGCGATCGCGGTCTTCAAGCAGAACCTGGAGCAGCTCCTGATGCAGCAGCCCATCGCCGGCAAGGTCGTTCTGGGCTGGGATCCCGCCTTCCGCACGGGCTGCAAGCTGGCGGTCGTCGATCCCACCGGCAAGGTGCTGGATACCGCCGTCATCTACCCCACGGCGCCCCAGAACAAGGTGCGCGAGGCGGAGGCAGTCCTGCAGAAGCTGATCAATCAGTACGGGATCTCTCTGTTTTCCGTGGGAAACGGAACAGCATCCAGGGAGTCGGAGCAGGTCATCACAGACTTTTTCAAAAAGACCGGAAAGCCCCTGCAGTACGTCATTGTCAACGAGGCGGGCGCTTCTGTCTACAGCGCCAGCAAGCTGGCCACGGAAGAGTTTCCTCAGTTTGACGTGGGACAGCGCAGTGCCGCCTCCATAGCCCGAAGGCTGCAGGATCCCCTGGCGGAGCTGGTCAAGATCGATCCCAAGGCGATCGGCGTCGGCCAGTATCAGCACGACATGAACCAGAAAAAGCTGGACGCTGCCCTGGCGGGCGTGGTGGAGAAATGCGTCAACGCAGTCGGCGTGGACCTCAACACGGCATCGGCGCCCCTTTTGTCCCATATCTCGGGAATCAGCGCCTCGATCGCCAAAAACATCGTCGCCTGGCGGGAGGAGAACGGACGCTTTACCCTCCGCACCCAGCTTCTCAAGGTCAAGGGCCTGGGGCCCAAGGCCTACGAGCAGTGCGCGGGATTTCTCAGGATCCGGGACGGCAAAAATCCTCTGGACAACACCGCGGTGCACCCGG
>DGRU01000105.1 GCA_002390025.1 Lachnospiraceae bacterium UBA4380 | reverse complement strand
GGGGAAATGGTTATATTTCTTCACAATATAAAGCTATCTTCACAGCATAAATCCGGCAGACAGAGCCTGCCGTTGGGTTTATTTGCCATCGCGCAATAACGCAGTGATCGTCGCGGGACAGACGCAAGACTCGCAGGCGAGTCCCGGATGTACTTGTTATATATATTATATAACACCTATTCTCATTATAGTCAAGGACTTCTGCAAAAAACTCTTTCCCGAAAAAAGTTTCCTGAAAACCAGCTTCTCTAAAATAGCTTTTCTGAAAAAGTTTTCATAAAAGGCCTTCCGGAAAAAACGGTCCGCAAAAAAGCGCCGCCGGCATAAGCCGGCAGCGCCCGGATTCTCCGGTCAGGAGGAAAAATACTGTATTTGCAGATTATTTTTTCGGTATTATCTTTCAGTATCTTTCAGAAAGTTATTTTAATGCTGTCTTTTTCAAAGTGAATTGTGCGGTGAATTATGCGGGGCCTAACTATAGCCAGCGCAGGTTTTTCAGGTTTTTTCAGGCTTTCGCAAATTCCATGACCAGGTGCAGGAGGATTTCCACACAGGTATCCATTTCCTCTGCAACCGCATGTTCATAGAAGCCGTGATAGGCATAGCCGCCTGTCCCGAGATTGGGGCAAGGCAAGCCTCTGAAGGAGAGCTGGGCCCCGTCGGTCCCGCCGCGGACAGGTCTGGAGAAGGGAGTCAGTCCCACTGCCCGTATGGCCTTTTCGGCTGCCCGGATGGCCTCGGGGTGGTCCGCAATGACCTCCGCCATGTTGCGGTACTGGTCTTTGATCGAGCAGGTCACCGTTCCTTCGCCGTACTTTTCATTGAGGGCAAGGGCGATCTCTTGCATCTTTTTCTTTTTTTCTTCGAACTTTTCCGCGTCGTGGTCGCGCAGGATGTAGTCTGCAGATGCTTCCGTTACATTTCCGCGGGCGCCGGTCAGGTGATAAAAGCCTTCGCGGTCCTCTGTTCTCTCGGGCACCTCCTGGTCCGGAAGCATGGCATTGGCCTCCATGATCACCTTCATGGCATTGATCATCTTGTCCTTGGCATCGCCGGGATGGACCGAAATGCCGTGTGCCGTCAGCCTGGCAGCAGCCGCGTTGAAGGTCTCATATTCAATCTCGCCAGGGACAGAGCCGTCCACCGTATAGGCGATTTCCGCCCCGAATTTTTCCAGATCCAGAAGGGCTGCGCCGTGTCCGATCTCTTCATCGGGTGTAAAGCAGACGCAGATTTTCCCGTGGGGGATTCCGTCATTGATCAGGCGCTCGCACATGGTCATGATCTCTGCGACACCGGCCTTGTCATCCGCGCCCAGGACAGAGGTCCCGTCTGTTGTCAGGATGGTCTTTCCGATGCAGTCCTTCAAGTGGGGGAAAGCATGGGGATCCAGGACCCTGCCGGAAGTTCCCAGCGGAATCGGGCTCCCTTCATAATTCTCGATCACCTGGGGGTGGGTATCGGTGCCTCCGCAGTCGTCTACTGTATCCAGGTGGGCGATCAATCCGATGGCTTTCCGGTCCTCATAGCCGGGTGTGGGAAGAAGAAAGCCGTAGGTATAGGCATGCTCATCGACGAAAACACCCGTCATGCCCAGTGCTTCCATCTCGCCGGCCAGCAGGTGTGCCAGTTCAAATTCTCCTTCCCCTGTCGGTGTTTTTTCCACTTGCTCGTGACTGGTCGTGTTGACCGCCGCATAGTTCAGTAAACGTCTGTATGCTCTCATGATGCTTCCTCCAAAGATGTCCATTTATGTCCAGGTTTGTCCAAAGATGTCGTTTTCGAGTTCTTCCGCCTTGTCAAATCATTTTACAAGTGCACAGGGGGAGGGGCTTCCTCAAGCAGGGCCTGCTCCTCTTTGGTCAGTTCATGTGCCGCAAAGAGATCGGGACGCATTTTGCGGGTGAGGAGGAGGGACTGCTGCAGGCGCCATTTGCGAATCTTTTCGTGGTCTCCGGAGCGCAGGACCGCAGGTACGGCCTCGCCCTCATAGACAGCGGGCTGGGTGTACTGGGGGTATTCCAGCAGACCGTTTTCAAAGGATTCCTCCTGTGTACTGGCATCGCGGAGGCTGCCGGGCAGAAGGCGGGCGACAGAATCAATGATGACCTGGGCGGCGAGTTCGCCTCCGGTCAGGACATAGTCGCCGATAGAGACCTGCTCATCGGCATGGGGATAGATGCGGGCATCCATTCCCTCGTAATGGCCGCAGATCAGGATGAGGTGGTCTGTCTCTGCGAAATCGTGAGCTTTCTTCTGGCTATAAGGCCTGCCGGCGGGGCTGAGGATGACTGTCCGCACATCATTTTGGGGAGCGGCCTGCTCCGCTGCCCTGTCCTTCATGAAATCCGAAGCACAATCCTCTTCTCTCCTGTTTTCAGACTGTTTTTTCCTGTTTTCAGACTGTTTTTTCCTGTCTTCCGGAAAGTCTTTCCGATTTTCAGAAAGAGCGCTGTAATTTCTCTTTTTGCAGGCGCGGAGGGCATCGAGAACCGGCTGGCAGCGCATGACCATGCCGGCTCCGCCGCCGAAGGGGGAGTCGTCGATATGGCGAAAGCTGCCGGGGGCATATTCGCGGATGTCAATGATTTCCACCCTAAGAACCCCGTTTCTGACCGCGCGGGCTATGACGGGAGCCTGCAGGAAGCTGTCGAAGAGATCCGGCATGATTGTAAGTACAGAAATGATCATGGTCTGTTTTACCTGTGTCGCCTTTTTGCCTGTGTCAGAGTAATTCATCAAGAGTACTGCCGTAGGCGGGCAGGAACTCTTTGCAGAAATCGCGGACTTCGGGCATCTGTGCGGACATATTGTCGACAGAATCCTGAATGGTCTTTTTTGCGGTCCGGAATTCGCCGTTTCCCGCATTCTCTTCTTCAATGCATTTGATGAGGGCGGAAATCTTGTCAGCGGCCTTGACCAGGCGGCGCAGGTACTGCTCCTGCTCAGCGTTTTCGCTCTTTTCCGGGAGGAGGATTCCGCGGTAGGTCTCCCGAAGATCTTCGGGAAGAAGGCGCAGAAGGCGCTGTGCAGCAGCTTCCTCCACTTCGTGATAGGCGTTCCGGATGTCGCTGTTGTGGTATTTGACCGGGGTGGGCATGTCTCCGGTGATGATCTCGGTGGCATCGTGATAGAGCCCCAGCAGGGCGGCGCGGTCGGCGTCGAGATCCTGTCCGTAGCGGGTATTTCCGATGGTACAGAGAACGTGGGCTATACATGCGACCTCCAGGGCGTGTTCGGAGAGGTTCTCCGGCCTGGAACTGCGCATGAGGGCCCAGCGCTCAATGTATTTCATTCTTGAAATCGTTGCAAAAAAGCTGTGCATGTTGTCCTGTCCTCTACTGCCCGGCTTCCTCTGCCCGGCGTTCTCTGTCTGTTTTTCACTGTCCGGCTTACCCTGCCTGGCTTTCACGGCCCAGCTTCTACTGTCCGGATTTCACCGCCCGGCGTTCACTGTCTGGCTTTCACTGCCCGGCTTACCCTGCCTGGTTTTCTGCCCGGCCTTCACTGCCGGTTTTTTCACTGTCCGGGCTTCATTGCCGGTTTTTCCAGCTGCGCACTTTGGCGCGGATCCGCTGGAGGGCATTGTCGGTGGATTTTTCATCCCTGTTGAGGATATGGGCGATCTCGATGTAATTCAGGCCTGTCAGGTGGAGGTCCAGGACCTGTTTTTCCAGCGGGCTGAGTTCGTTTTCGATCCGCTCCTGCAGGGCCGCAAAGTTCTCGCGGTCTATGAGGACTTTTTCGGGATTTGCTCCGTATCCTCCGGCGGACATGGTGTTGAGGTCATCTGTGATGGACTCTTCCAGTTCCGGGCCCTCGTTGCCGTCGATACTGCCTGCGGGCGCGGTGGGGGTGCTCAGGGAGACGGCTGTGTTCAGGGGCATGTGCTTTTTCCTTCCGGATGCCTGAACCGCTGTATAGAGCTGGCGGGCGACGCAGAGCGAGGCAAAAGTGGAAAAGCTGGCGTCCCTGCCGCAGTCGTAGTCGCGAAGTGCCTTAAAGAGTCCGAGCATGCCCTCCTGGATGAGGTCTTCGGAATCGCCGCCGAGAATGAACATGGAGCGGGCACGGTTTCGCACGAGTCCCTTGTAGCGGCTCATGAGTGTCTCTGTAGCGCGGTCGTCCTGATCTCTGGAAAGGGCGATCAGCTCGTCATCCGACAGGCCTTCGTAGTATTCTTTCTGCATCTGCACTCCTGTTCATTCATTGGCATCTGAAGCAAGAAAATCTTAACTCTTCTCTTATCCCCTCTGGCGGAGGATCTCGTACATGAGAACGCCTGCTGCGACAGAGGCGTTGAGGGAATCGATCTCACCCTTCATGGGAATGGAAGCGGTCATATCGCATTTTTCCCTGACCAGGCGGCTGACGCCGCTGCCTTCCGCGCCGATGACGAGGCCGATGGGGCCGGTCATGGACAGTTTCGTCATAGGAGTGCCGCCCATGTCCGCGCACACGAACCAGAGGCCGCGTTTTTTCAGGTCTTCCATGGTGCGGGCGAGGTTGGTCACCTTGACGACAGGTGTGTAATGGATGGCGCCGGCGGAAGCTTTTGCCGCAGTGGCGGTCAGGCCGACAGCGCGGTCCTTGGGGATAATGACGCCGTGGGCGCCCGCCAGGTTGGCAGTGCGGATAATGGCGCCCAGATTGTGGGGATCTTCGATCTGGTCAAGCAGGATAAAAAAGGGATCCTCCCCTTTTTCGGCAGCTTTGGCAAAGAGATCGTCGATCTCCGCATACTGGAATGCGGCAGCCTGGGCGATGACGCCCTGGTGCCTTCCGGTCTGGGAGAGCTGGTCCAGGCGCTGGCGGGAAAGGAAACGGATGGGGGTGTGGTTCTCTTTTGCAAGGCGCAGTACGGTCTGCATGGCGCCCTCTGCGGGGCCCTCCAGCAGGAAGAGTTTCTCTATGGTTCTGCCCGCCCGATAGGCTTCGATGACAGAATTGCGGCCTTCGATCCTGTTTTCATCGGGCTCTGACTGGCCGGAAAAGAATCTGCTGTCCTGGTCTGCTCTGTCGCGGGCAGAGTAGTTCCTCTCCGGGCGGTTTTCTCTGCGGTCCTGCCTCCGGTCTTCTCTCCTGTCCGTTCTCCTGTCTTCCCTGCGTGTTTCGCTCCGATTTGATTCGTTTCTGTTTTCTCTTGAGTAAGAAGTTTCTCTTGAGTAGGAAGAGGCGCGGCGGTTGTCCCGGTTTCCTCCTCTTCTGTCATTTCCCGGACGTCTGTCCTGCATTTTCGTGGTTTCCTTTCAAAATGATCTTGCTTGAGCTGCAGTTTTTGCGATGAAAAAGCGGGCCGCGGCACAGTATTTCAGCGCTGCGGACCTGCAGTTAATGTCTTTTTATATCTTTTTATAATCTTCTGACCTGTTTTAATTGTTTAGACTGTTTCAAATTGTTTAAACTGTTTTTCAAACAGTTATAAAAGGGGATCTCCGTTTCTTCTGCGTGTCAGCTGCAGGCCGGTCCGCAGAAGTTCCATGAGGCGGTCAGTCCTGCCCTGCAGATAGAGGTAGCCGCACAGGGTCTCGAGGGCAGTCGCCTGCAGGTATTCCTCCAGGGACGCGCCCTTTGCGTGGTGCATGGGGTGGGAATTTCTGCCCCTGCGGTAGACCTTTTTTTCCTCCGTTGTGAGGAGGTCATAGATTGCCTTTCCGATGGCGGCCTGTTTCTGCGCGCGGACCAGGCGGGTGGTCTCGTTGTGGAGCTTTTCCGCCTGGCGGTTGCCCCTGGCGAGAACGCTGGTGCGGATGATCAGGGAGTATACCGCATCCCCCAGAAAAGCCAGGGCCAGCGGGGAAAATGTCCTGATGTCCGCATCCATGCCGAAGAGAGCCAGGGATGCGGCTATGTCCGATTCTGCCTCATTGGTCATGAAAGAGGGCGTACGATCATCGCCGCCCTCTCCGGATTCTGCCGACTGCATGGATTTGTTTTCAGCAGTCTCTGGTAAAAGGGGGTCAGCCCCCCTCTCACGTTTATTGTTGTCTGACAATAGTATGTTCCTCTTCTATGATCAGGTTCTTAAGATCAGGCTTTTTTCCACTTGACGCCCTCGCGGGTGTCTTCAAGGATGATGCCCCTGGCCTTGAGTTCGTCGCGGATGGCATCTGCCTTTGCGAAGTCGCGGGCCTTGCGGGCAGCCTGGCGGGCTGCGATCTGCTCTTCCACGTAGGCGGCCAGATCGTCGTCGAGGCTCTTGTCGCGGACCAGGATCAGTCCGAAGACGTCAGTGAGGGTCTGCAGTTCATCATTGAGCTTGTTCAGGAATGCTGCGGAAGAGTTCTCGCTGACATTGCTGTTGATCCATTTGACGAGCTCAAAGACAGCGGAAATACCGTCTGCGGTGTTGAAATCGTCATCCATGGCGGTCTCAAACTGGGTGCGGAAGGCATCAGCCTGGGTCAGGAGAGCTGTCTCGGCCTCTGTGAGGGTATCGCCTGCTGCCTTTTCAAGCAGGAAGCGGAGGTTCTCGGCACAGTTGACGATGCGCTCATAGGAGGTCTTTGCGGATTCCATGAGCTCACGGCTGAAGTTCAGGGGGCTGCGATACTGGACGGAAAGCATGAAGTAGCGCAGGACCTGGCCGTCGTACTGGTCAAGGATGTCACGTACGGTAAAGAAGTTGCCGAGGGACTTGGACATCTTGCGGTTGTCGATATTGAGGAAGGCGTTGTGCATCCAGTAGCGCGCAAAGGTGCAGCAGTTGGCTGCCTCGGACTGAGCGATCTCATTTTCATGATGAGGGAAGACGAGATCTTCGCCGCCGGCATGGATATCGATGGTGTCGCCGATGTATTCCTTGCTCATGACGGAGCACTCGATATGCCAGCCCGGACGGCCCTGGCACCAGGGGGATTCCCAGAAGGGCTCGCCTTCTTTTTTGGGCTTCCAGAGGACGAAATCAAGGGGATCTTCCTTCTGGTCCTCACCTGTGACTGCCAGCATGCGCAGGCCGGTCTGCATATTGTCGAGATCCTTGTGGGAGAGCTTGCCGTAATCGCGGAATTTGCGGGTGCGGTAGTAGACCGTGCCGTCCTTTGCGACGTAGGCATAGCCCGTGTCGATCAGCTTCTGGATCATTTCGATCATGCCGCCGATCTCTTTGGTCGCCTGGGGATGGGTAGTGGCAGGACGGATATTCATCGCCGCCATATCCTTTTTGCATTCTTCAATGTAACGCTCGGAGATCACGCTGGCGTCAACGCCCTCCTCCTTTGCCTTGTTGATGATCTTGTCATCGACGTCGGTGAAGTTGGAGACAAAGTTGACTTCGTAGCCGCGGTACTCAAAATAGCGTCTGACAGTATCAAAGACGATCATGGGCCGCGCATTGCCGATGTGGATCAGGTTGTAGACGGTGGGGCCGCAGACATACATCCCGACCCTGCCCTCTTTGAGCGGCACGAAATCTTCCTTGCGTTTCGACATTGTGTTGTAAATTCTGATCATTTACAGTCCCTCTATCTGTTTCTGTTTATTTCAAAACATTGCCAAATAATTCCAAAATAATAATTTCAAAAAATAATAATTTCAAAATACCTAAATAATATAAGGTATTTCTTTTAAACAGTCCGTCACCGAACAGGCGGTTGATCACGAAACAGTGGTCAATCACTGACCGGTCCATTGCTGTTTATATGTGTTTTCTGCGGAGTCCCGGTCCGCAGGCATCACTGCCGCATGGGGCAGGCCGAACAGCCGCCGGGCACTGCGCCCGGGTCGGCATCGGCGCCGACCTGGCGGGCGATGAGGTCGCGGGGCGAAGTGATGAGGGCAACCGCCTGGGCGGAAATTCCCTCGCCGCGTCCTGTGAAGCCCAGATGTTCCTCCGTTGTCGCCTTGACGCTGACCTGGGTCACATCGATTTCAAGGGCATCAGCGATATTCTGACGCATCTGATCGATGTAGGGCCGCAGTTTGGGCGCCTGGGCGATCACGGTGGAATCCACGTTTTCAATCAGATATCCGTTTTCAGCAAGGATTTCGGAGACCCTGCGCGCGAGGCGGAGGGAATCAGCCCCTTTGTATGCGGGGTCATTGTCCGGAAAGTGCAGGCCGATATCCCCGAGCGCCGCGGCGCCGAGCAGGGCATCCATAATGGCGTGCACCAGGACGTCCGCGTCCGAATGGCCAAGGAGGCCTTTTTCATAGGGTATTTCCACGCCGCCCAGGATCAGTTTCCTGTTTTCGATGAGTTTGTGGACGTCATAACCGGTTCCAATGCGCATAGGGGGTACTCTCCTGTTATATTTCCTGTATTTCCTGCTATGTCACCTGCTCTGCCTGCAGGGTGAACCTGAATGGGTCAGGCAAAACCGTCTCTCGTGTCCCTGTCGCATACACTGTAGGCAGGGTGAACCTGAATGGGACAGGCAGAACCGTCCCTGGTGTCCCATTAATGGTGGAAGAGGCGGATGCCGGTGAAGCACATGACCATGTCGTGGGCGTCGCAGGCTGCGATGACGTTGTCGTCGCGGATGGAGCCGCCGGGTTGGGCGACGTATTTAACGCCGCTGCGGTATGCGCGCTCAATGTTGTCGCCGAAGGGGAAGAAGGCGTCGGAGCCGAGGGTCACGTCGGTGTTGCCGGCCAGCCATGCTTTCTTTTCTTCTGCTGTGAAAACAGAGGGCTTCTCGGTGAAGAGTGCTTCCCACTTGCCGTCGTCGAGAACGTCCATGTATTCCTCACCGATGTAGAGGTCGATGGCGTTGTCGCGGTCTGCGCGGCGGACACCCTCCTTGAAGGGCAGGTTGAGGACCTTGGGGCACTGGCGCAGGTACCAGTTGTCGGCCTTCTGGCCGGCGAGGCGTGTGCAGTGGATACGGGACTGCTGGCCGGCGCCGATGCCGATTGCCTGGCCGCCCTTGACGAAGCATACGGAGTTGGACTGGGTATACTTGAGGGTAATGAGAGCGATGGCCATGTCGTCGCGCGCTGCGGCAGGCAGGTCTTTGTTCTTAGTCACGATATTGGCAAAAAGGGCGTCGTCGACAACGAGTTCATTGCGGCCCTGCTCGAAGGTGATGCCGTAAACCTGTTTCTTCTCGATGGGAGCGGGAACGTAGTCGGGATCCATCTGAAGGATGCAGTAGTTGCCTTTTTTCTTGCTCTTGAGGATCTCGAGGGCGTCGTCGTCGTAAGCGGGAGCGATGATGCCGTCGGAGACTTCGGGCTTGATCAGGTTGGCGGTGCAGGCATCGCACTTGTCGGACAGGGAGATGAAATCACCGAAGCTGGACATTCTGTCTGCGCCGCGGGCACGTGCATAGGCACTTGCCAGGGGAGTGAGCTCACCGGCATCCTCTACCCAGTAGATCTTCTTTTCCACCTCGGAGAGGGGAAGGCCGATGGCTGCGCCGGCGGGGGAGACGTGCTTGAAGGAAGTCGCTGCGGGCTTGCCTGTGGCTCTCTTGAGCTCTTTGACCAGCTGATAGCCGTTGAGGGCGTCAAGCAGGTTGATGTAGCCGGGTCGTCCGTTCAGGACAGTGATGGGAAGTGCGCTGCCGTCTTCCATGTAGACGCGGGAAGGCTTCTGGTTGGGGTTGCAGCCGTATTTCAGCTGAAGTTCTGTCATGATCTCTGTACTCATTGAATTCCTTTCTGCAAATTCAAGACTCGCTCGTGAGTCTCAGGCGATGAAAAAAAGATAAATATGTATTATTTATTCTTGTTGATGATGCGGCTCTCTGCAGCGCCTGTGGCAATGTCGATGAAGCGGACAAAGAGAGAGACCTTGTTGTCTTCATTGAGGGCGTCCCAGATGCGGCCTGCGAAGGTATCGATGTCAGCGGTAAATGCCTCGTCAAAGGCAAGCTTGACAGGTTCGCCGGCGAAGGAGGGAAGCGGGTTTCCGTCGCCCTGATAAGTGGAGATGAAGCGGCCCTGGCCGGCTGCGGGATTCTCATAGGCGAATGTCTGGCGCAGGCATGCGGAAGGGTCTCCGTCATCCGATTTGAGGATGGACATGGCAAAGTTGTATTTGCCGGCTTCCACGTGCAGGACACCGGAAATCCTGGGGGTGTAGTTGGGAGCATCGGGCTCGAACTCGCGGGTGCGCAGAGACTGTTCAAAAGTCATCTGGCGGTCAAGGCCCTCATAGATGGTGTCGGTCTGATCACCGTTGGTGACGATGGTCTTGTTGCCGAGAACGCGCACGGGCGCGTAGATGATCAGGCTGGGGTCTTCCATTTTGGAGGGATCAAAGGCTTCTGTGCGGATGCCGTCTCCCTCTGTCACAAATACTCTGTTGCGGCTGTTTGAACTTCTGCCCATGATAAAGTAGGCGATGACAGCCTTTTTGCCGTCGGCGCTCCGGCCGATGGTGATTCCTCTTCCGGGATAACTGACTTCGCGCAGGATTTTTTCAAGATCTGCCATAGTGTTCGTTCCTTTCCTTTCCGGCACGGGCGGTCCCGCAGAGCGGTCCGATGCGCCTCTGTCGATTGTTCAGCTGCAGTTCTCTTGACGTGATTCAAGGACTGTCTGCAGGCCCTCCGTCCCAGAGAGTCACATAACAGTCCTGATTGTTTGCGGTTTTATGTACACTTCACATCATGTACTCATCATGAACTTTTTACTCCAGGTACTATGTACTTTAAGTACTCTGTACTATAAGTGCTCTTCATTTTGAGTATTACTCATGTGGAAAAATGATTTTACCAGATTACTCTGTTTCTATCAATGTATTATTTAACAATGTATTATTTAAACCTGTTCTCATATAAGCCGGGTTTTCCGCTAAAAAGATGTGAAAAGAGCCGCGGGTTTCAAGCCGGTCTGTGCAGCAGCTTCTCATCCGTTGCGGTCAGACCTCATCCGACGCAGTCAGTCCTTATCCGGCGCGGTCTGCCCTCATCCGACGCGGTCTGCCCTCTTCCGGTGCGGTCAGCCGGTCACTGTTCCTGCTCTTGCCCGATGTCAAGGGGAATCTCCAGGGTCTCCTGTCTGTCCGCGAAGAAGGGAACGCTCTGATCAATGACCAGGCAGAGGGTGCCGTCGTCGCGAATGCAGAATTTGTATTCATCCGCTTCGAGGTCCTCTACATAATCCTCAACATCCGATTTGAGGATCTCCGTATAGCCTTCCTGCTGCAGCCAGGACCAGAGAGCGCGCCTGACAAAGCGTCTGAGGCCGATGTCGGTCTTGCCGGTCAGGTCACCCAGTGAGACCTCTTCGCCGTCCGACAGGCGGAATGTCCTGCCGCAGTAGTCATTGCTCTGTGTCCCCCCTATGTTCTGCACATGTGCCATCCGGATGCAGAGGAGGCCTTCTCCGGAGTAAGTGCCCTCAACGCCGACATAGTCGCGGCAGGCAGCATCTTTGTCCGTGACGCCCGCCTTTGCCAGCAGGGAGGAAGGTTCGTTTTCGGGATCGGCAAAATAATCATCCTTCTGCTTCTGCAGGGAGGCATTGATCTTGTCTGCATAGGGATAGTATTCGTCACTGACGATCGCCAGATCATAATACTGTGTGCAGGCGACCTCATTGCCGCCGGGAATGAGGAAAGAACCGGACCGGTCCTCCGTCTCCACGTAGCTTTCCACCTTTTCGTAGCCGGCTGCGATCTCTTCCTGCAGGGCAGTCCTCTTTGCATCCGCATCGGCCCTTGGCCGGGCAAAGCGCTCGTCCGCAGGGTCTTCAAGAGTTGCGGCGGCCGCATCGCAGAGCAGGACTACCTGCCCGTAGCAGTCACAGGCCTGCGCCCGGGAGGGAATATCCGAAGCCTTTGCCGCGAGTTCGTCCGCTCTGTAAAGTTCGGACAGGATATGTCCCTCGAGTGCCTCGGGGCTGACTCCGCTGATCTCTTCCGCCTCTTCATAGGCTGCGGAGGCCTCTTCGTAGTTTTTTGCCTCCAGGAGGGCATCGGCCTTCTCCAGAGCCCTCGCCAGCCGTTTTTCGGGGAGGTTGTAGTTGTAGTACGCAAATCCTGCCGCTGCCAGTATGAGGACGAGGACTATGGCTGCGTATTTTTTGATTTTTCCATTGTTCTGTCCGCCTGCGGCGGACGCGTCATTCTTTTTTTCTTCCATCCTTTGTCTTTCTGTAAATCTCTTTTCAGTAAATCTCTTTCCTGTAGATCTCTATAACCTTTGGATCTCTATAACCTGTAGATCTCTGTAACCTCTAAATCTCTGTAACCTGTAGATCTTTGTAGACCTCTGTAGATCTCTGTCAATTTCAGCACATCTCAGTATATCCCACCAAATCTCAGTAAAAGCTCAGTAAATCCCGGGAATCTCAGTGCGTCTGCCTGCCGGAAATCCCGGCGGGCTTTTACTGAACTGTTGTTCCCTGGCGGTCCGCGCGGATCTGGGACATCAGCTCACGGTTGGCCATTTCGTATTCGTTGAAATAAGCCGCCTCGTTTCCGTCGAAATCAGCGGGGTTGATCGTTCCCCTGTACCAGGTTTTTCCCTCAAAGTATTCGCGGATGCTCTGGGTATCAAACTTGCGGCCGTGGCGGGCATAGATCTCGTTGATGGCCATCTGCAGGGTGTAGTCGTCGAGCTGGCTGAGTTCCTGTTTTGTGTAATAGCGTGAGCTGCTCTCGGGGAGAATATAATCGGAATCTCCCTTCTGGACTTTATCGGAGACGCTCTTTTCGGAGACGGTTTTCTTTTTGTCGGAAGACTGAGTCGCAACACCGCTGGAATCGTTCCTGGCATCGCCGCCGACCGAGGTCTGATCGTTATCTGTATTCTGCTCGTCTGCTCCGGCGTAGTACACTTCATTGCCGTCTTCGTCTACTTCCCATCCGGAGACGTTGCTGTCATCATCTTCATAGCCGTCATCTTCGTAACCGTCATCTTCGGGTTCTTCGTACTGAGGCTGTGAGCTCTGGCCGCTGTTCTGCGGTGCCTGGGCGCTCTGGTCATTGTTCTGAGGTGCCTGGGCGCTCTGGTTATTGTTCTGAGGTGTCTGGGCGCTCTGGTCACTGTTCTGCGGTGCCTGGGCGCTCTGACCGCTGTTTTGGGAAGCGTCGCCGGCAGCGGACACATCCGCCTGCTCCTGACTGTCGGAATTATTCTCTGCTCCCGCCGGAGAAGGTGTTTCCATATTTCCGGAATCCGAAGACTGACCGGACTCCTGTGCCTGCCCGGAAGCGGGGGTCTGCAGGCCCTGGCTCAGATTCTCTTCTTTTTTGCTGTCGTCCTCATAGGCAACCGTATCTTTCTCCTTCTTCTCATCCGTGTCGACGGGTTTGACAAGCAGGAAGAGGAGGAATCCCAGTACCAGCACCAGGACAGCAGCAGAGACGAGCATTATATAGCGGCCCGGGTCGGTTTTGCTGCGTCTTTTGGATTTTTCAATCGCTGTATCCACATGGGGGTCTCCGTACATGGAGTCTCTTCCCGGTTTGCGTCTGCTCCCGCGCCGGGGACGCGGATCGGACCCGGAATCTCCGGCATTCGATGCCCCTCCCGCAGCTGCAGGCCCGGGGCCGTAGGCAGCACTGTCTGTTTCGGGGCGGTTATAGGCAGGATTCTCCGGGCGGGCTCTGTGAGGTGATCCCGCTGCAGGTCTGCGTCCGGCTCCATAGGCCGCACCTGCACCTGCCGCCGCTCCGGCTCCGTAGGCTGCACCTGCTCCAGCCGCCGCTCCTGCTCCGTAGGCTGCACCTGCTCCAGCTGCCGCTCCGGCTCCGTAGGCTGCACCTGCTCCAGCTGCCGCTCCGGCGCCGGGAACAGCTTCCGATGTGACCGTGCGCATAGTGCCGGTGATCGTTGCGTCATCCGCCAGCAGTTCGGGGTTTTCCGCCTTTCCCGATGCAGCTTTCTCTTTGTTGTCAGAGACTGCCTTTCCGCAGCGTGTGCAGAACAGATCATCATCTTCCATCGGCATTCCGCAATACATACAATAGCGCATATTCCTATCCTTTCACACATGACAGGCCGGGTGTTCTGTCCCGGTCCGGCATATTCCGTACTATTTCGTACAATTCCGTACACCTCTCCCTACCGAAGAAACGATTTCAGAGAGCTTCTCTTCTTCTTTATTTATAATTCTCAATCATCATACCATCATTTTTACTTAATTAACAGCCTTCAAAATTTCACACTCCGGCGTCTTTTTTTAATTTCTTACTGAAATCCAATGAAAACATCCCGGATGGCATAAAACATGGCATCTTTTGCGCAGAATGCGCGCCGGACACCCCGCGTTTCAGGCGGGCCTGTACTCAACTGAATATCTAAATTTTTTATGCAAAACGGCAAAGATTATTTACTTTGCGATTTTATTACTGTACAATATGAATAAGTTGCGTCCTGCCTGCCATTCATGTCGGCAGAAGCAGTTGACACCGTGCGGCAGGGATTGCCGCAAAGGGGACCTGCCGCAGAAACATGCTTCAGATTCGATGGATTCCCGTAGATCCGGGCAGTTCGATTCGGGACAGGGAATTTACCGACCTGTTCAACCCGCAGCCACTGGCAATAGTTTTTGCGTCTGCCTCCAAACGCTGCTATAAATTATGAAAGAGAGGGCTCATCATGAAACAAACTGAAATGTTAGCAATGATCCTGGCCGGTGGTCGGGGAAGTCGTCTGCATGATCTCACCAACAAAGTGGCGAAGCCTGCAGTTGCATACGGTGGAAAATACCGCATCGTCGATTTCCCCCTCAGTAACTGCGCCAACAGCGGCATCGATGTTGTCGGCGTTCTGACACAGTATGAATCTGTACTTCTGAACAGCTATGTAGCAAAGGGCGGCCTTTGGGGCCTTGACACGAAGGACAGCGGCGTTTTCGTCCTTACTCCTCGTGAGAAAGCTGATTCCGGACTTGAAGTTTTCCGTGGAACTGCAGATGCTATTTCCCAGAATATCGATTTCATCGACAGCTACAATCCCGAGTACCTTCTTGTCCTCTCCGGCGACCATATTTACAAGATGAATTACGACAAGATGCTTGACTGCCACAAAGAGAAGGACGCCGCAGCAACCATCGCTGTCATGCCTGTTCCGATTGAAGAGGCAAGCCGTTTCGGCATCATGATCACAGACGACGATGACAACATCGTCGACTTCGAGGAGAAGCCCGCAAATCCCCGCAGCACCCTTGCTTCCATGGGTATTTACATCTTCTCCTGGCCCAGACTCCGCGAGCTCCTTGTCGCAGATATGGATGACCCGAATTCCGATCACGACTTCGGCAAGAACATCATCCCCACTCTGCTGAACGCAGGCGACAAGCTCGTCGCATTCAAGTTCGAAGGTTACTGGAAGGATGTCGGAACCATCGATTCCCTCTGGGAAGCAAATATGGATCTGCTCGATGAGAACTGCGAGCTCAACCTTGATGATCCTACATGGAAGATCTACACAGAGGATTCCGCAGGACTTCTGGGTCTGCCCGCTTATATCGGACCGAATGCCGATATTGACCGCGCCTACATCACACAGGGCTGCCGCGTTGACGGCAAGGTCAAGAATTCCGTCATCTTCACCGGCGCTACCGTCGGCACCGGCGCCCAGGTCATCGATTCTGTCCTGATGCCCGGCGTAGTCGTAGGAGACGGCGCAGTCGTCACCAGAGCACTCGTCGCTGACAATGTCAAGATCGCTGCAGACGCAGTTATCGGAAGCGCCGACAGCAAGGAAATCCTGCTGCAGGCGCAGGATGTTTAAGGGGAGGACAAAACAATGGCAAAAGCATTTGGTATCGTAACATCTTCACCGGAGCATAAAGTTGACGGTATGCAGGACTATCGTCCGATCGGCGCTTTCTCCTTCCTCGGCAGATTCCGTGTGATCGATTTCCCGATCTCCAACTTCAGCAACAGCGGAATCAATAACATCCAGGTTTACATCACCAAGAAGCCCCGCTCCCTGGTAGCCCACATCGGCACAGGCCGTCACTACAACATCAACTCCAAGCGCGGCAGAATCCAGATCATCGTTCCCAACGAAGAGCTGGTCAATTCCATCTACAACACAAATATCAACGCACTGTTTTCCAACATCGACTATATCCGCCGTCAGACCAAGGAATATGTCGTGATCGCTCCCAGCTGCATGGTATTTGCACAGAACTACGATGAGCTCCTTAAGCAGCACGTCAAATCCGGCGCAGACATCACTCTGCTCTATCACAAAGTATTTGACGCCAGGGAAGGCTATGCTACCTGCAACGCTCTGACCCTGGACGGCGACAAAGTCAAAGCCGTCACTCCCAACCTGGGCGATGAGGACAACAAGGACATGTTCATGGAGTCCTATGTCATGAAGAAGGATCTCCTGATCGACCTGATGTATGCCGCTCGTGAGACCTCTTCCGTCTACACACTGGCCAACATCGTCAACGCCAAGTGCGGCGAGCTGGATGTCCGTGCGGTCGAGCACCACGGCTTCTTCGCTCCCATCACCAGCCTGGAGACCTACTACAAGGCAAACGAGGCTCTGATCGACATTGATGAGTCCGCTACCCTGTTCACCTCCGACTGGCCGATCTACACCAGAACCTCCGATTCCTGCCCGACGCAGTTCTACGATGAGGCAGAGGTCAAGAATTCCCTGGTCTCCAACGGCTGCGAAGTCCACGGCACAGTGGAAGATTCCGTCATCGGCCGCGGCGTCACCATCGGCAAGGGCGCAGTTGTCAAGGGCTGCATCGTCCTTGCTTACGCAGAGATCGGCGAGAACGTCGTCATCCAGAACCAGGTCGTCGACAAATATGCAAGGATCATCCATGAGAACAAGATCATGGCTGAGCCCGGTTCTGTCGGCTATATCAAACATTCCGACACCCTGTAATTCTGATTCCGGCCTGATCAGCCAGATCAATTGAATATACGGTCATAGTACAGCCATGGCAGAGTCCTCTCTGCCATGGCTGTTTCTCTGTGCTGTTTTTCTGTGCTCTTTCTGCGCTCTCCTGTTTTATATGAATCTGTTTGGATACAGATACAATCAGCAGGTAAGTTAGCATGGACAAATACATACGCTTCTTCTATAATCGACTTATGTCGAAAATAAATGCAGCTACGGAGGTGTTTTTATGGCAAGACCGCAGAGAAGCCGGCGTGTATGCGACATGCCGTCGATCAGGCGATATGTGCCCTCTCCTTCCCCTGCTTCGTCCGGGGCTGAACCGGAAGAACCCATCTTCCTCACAGTGGATGAATACGAAGCCCTGCGCCTCGTAGATTACGAGGGACTGACACACAGCCAGTGCGCAGTGCAGATGAATATTTCCAGGACAACTGCCACAGAGATCTGTGAGTCCGCGCGCAGAAAAGTTGCCCGGGCTCTTGTCTGCAGCAGGGAGCTCATCATCCAGGGCGGAAACTGGAAGCTGTGCGGAGGGAACAGAGAGGACTGCTTCCTGGAATCCTGCAAACGTCCGGGACAGGAACCCGAATCGTAATTCTGCAACTCTATTTTTATTGAATGCAACTGCTAAAACTATTTTTACAGGAGAAACAAACATGCTGGAACTTCAGAATATCTCGTTCGGTGTCACAGAGGATAACGGCACCGGTTCGGTCGATAAAGAGATCCTCACAGACATCAGTCTCAGGATTGATGACAACAAGTTCGTCGTGATCACCGGCCCCAACGGCGGCGGCAAATCCACCCTCGCAAAGATCATTGCGGGTATTGAAAAGCCCACCTCCGGACGCATCCTCCTTGACGGCGAGGATATCACAGACAAAAACATCACCGAGCGCGCAAAAGCGGGAATCAGCTTTGCCTTCCAACAGCCTGTTCGTTTCAAGGGCATTCAGGTCCTCGACCTGATCCGTCTGGCGGCCGGAAAGAGAATGTCTCCCGCCGATGCCTGCCAGTATCTGGCGGAAGTCGGACTCTGCGCCAAGGATTATATCAACCGTGAAGTCAACGCCTCTCTCTCGGGCGGTGAGCTCAAGCGCATTGAGATTGCCACTGTTCTGGCCCGCAGCACCAGGCTCTCCGTTTTTGACGAGCCGGAGGCCGGTATCGACCTGTGGAGCTTCCAGAACCTGATCCAGGTCTTTGAAAAAATGCGTGCCAAGATCCACGACAGTTCTATCATGATCATCTCCCACCAGGAGCGTATCCTTGAGATCGCAGATGAGATCGTCGTTCTGCGAAGCGGCAGGATCGCTGCGACAGGCACCAGGGACGAGATCCTTCCCACTCTGATCGGAACTCCTTCCGCAGTGGAAGCCTGCAAGGTGCTCACTTCAAAATAATACGTCATAGATTGGAGAGAAAGACATGCTGAAGATCAAAGAAATAGATGAGATACAGAAGAGGCTCCTCCAGGAGATCGCCGACCTGCACACGGTACCCGAAGGTGCTTACAATATCCGCGCAAACGGCGAGTCCGCCATGCGCAACACCACTGCCAATATCGATATCATCTCCAAGGAGAACGGCTCCGGCATCGATATCAAGATCAAGCCCGGCACCAAAAACGAGAGCGTCCACATCCCCGTCGTCATGAGCCAGAGCGGCCTCAAGGAAGTTGTCTACAATGATTTTTATATCGGCGAGGACAGCGATGTTGTGATCGTCGCCGGCTGCGGCATCGACAACTGCGGCACACAGGATTCCGAGCACGACGGCATCCACCGCTTCTTTGTCGGCAAGGGAGCAAAGGTCAAATACGTCGAAAAGCACTACGGTTCCGGTGACGGCACCGGCAAGCGCCTGCTCAATCCCGGCACAGAGGTCTACATGGAGGAAAACAGCACCATGGAGATGGAAATGGTGCAGATCAAGGGTGTAGACTCCACAAAACGCGATACCAAGGCCGAGCTCCAGGCCGGCGCGCGTCTGGTCGTCCAGGAGCGTCTGATGACACACGGCACCCAGGACGCCTACAGTATCTACAAAGTCGTCCTCAACGGCGACGATTCCAGTGCGGACGTGGTCTCCCGTTCCGTCGCCCGTGACCACTCCTATCAGAAGCTCGACATGTGCATCCTGGGCAATGCGGCATGCCACGGCCACACCGAGTGTGATTCCATCATCATGGACGAAGGCCGCATCCTGGCAGTTCCGTCCCTCGAGGCCAACAGCACCGAAGCCGCCCTCGTCCACGAGGCAGCGATCGGCAAGATCGCAGGCGAGCAGATCATCAAACTCATGACCCTGGGACTGACCGAGGCCGAGGCCGAGGAGCAGATCATCAACGGTTTCCTTAAATAAAAATACTGCACATAAAAACAGGCTTCCGCGGCACAATCATGGCACTGCTGCGGAAGCCTGTCTGCATATTTGTGAAATGATCAGTTTTCAGAAAGGAGCTGCACTCATGTTTTTCGGAAAAAAAGACCGCAAAAAGGACCGCGCACAGAGCCCCGCAGGCAGCTACGATCCCGCCTCACAGGAGGCCGTCCTGCGCTGCAGTATCTGCAACGGGGAGCAGGTAGCGGGCTTCAGGGATAAAAAGACCGGCGCCTTCACAGAGGTAATGTTCATCCGCTCTTCCGCGGACCTCCAAGAGTTCCGCTCACAGTACGGGATCAGCGGAGAGATCAAAAAGATCTACTGAAGCGCAATATCTGCTGCGCAGGAAAAGCTGCCGGTTTCAGCTCAGAGGCAGGACATTGCGTGGGCTGTCGAATATCCCTGCATCTCCAGGTCACGAAGAAGGCTGAAGCGGTCCTCATAGTTTCTCTCCTTCCCCTCAGCCGGCAGGAGAAGCGTATACCTGAGGACGTGCCCGTCGGCAGCAAGGATTTTGTGAAGACACGCCTGCTGACCGCCCGCTGCTCCAGGAATGTCTGTCCTGTCCAGGGCCGGGATCTCATACCGGAAGTCAAGGGTCAGCGCCTCCAGATCCGGCTCTGCGCCGGTCAGGATCGCCTGCGCGCGGAGATATTTGCGCATTCTCCTTCTCTCCCGCTCTCCTATGGCCTTCAGACGGCCCGGCGTGCTGTTGTGGCGCAGGTCCGCCAGTTTCACACGTGCCGCGATCCGGTTGCCTGAGAGGGCCTCTACGTAATCCAGATAAGGCACCCGATCGTCATGGGTCAGGAGCTGAAGGGCCTCCATGACTGCCGGTGAAAAGCCGCAGGCAGCAAGCTGTTCGTGTGTCCATGCGGTATCCTCGACAACATCATGAAGGAGCGCCGCACATGTCTCGTCCTCCGTCTCCATCTGCTCCGCCAGGTGAAAGGGATGAAAGACATAGGGCATGCCGCCCTTGTCGGCCTGGTCCCTGTGGGCTTCAAAACAGATCTGCATGGCTTTTTGAGTAAGTTCAGTGTAAAGCATGGTATTACTCCTCCTCCCGATGACTTCTCCTCTTCCTCCGGATCATTCCATCTGTCTGTGAATGATCTGTGTGATCTGCCGGTAAAAGGGATAAAAAAAAGTCCCTCAAACCTCTTTCAGACAGGTTATAAGGGACTTCTGAGAGCTGGCAACGAGAATCGAACTCGTGACCTCCGCACTACCAATGCGACGCACTACCGACTGTGCTATGCCAGCATTTTGTTTGCTGCTGTTTTCCGCAACGAATGTATATTACCACAGGATTCGGATTTCTGTCAATCAGATTTTTCAAATATTTTCACACTGATTTTTTGCCCTGATTTTTTACACGGTTTTTTATACGTTTTTTACAGGATGTTTTTTGGCATTCGCCGTCAGAGAGGCAGCAGCACCGCTCTCAAAGCTCTCAGACCGGGCGGATGGTCAGGAAATGGCCGTGTCCCAGGGTCTTGTCATCGACCCAGAGGGGGCCGGGCTTCCATCCGTCCGCGAGCAGGAACTCTCTCCCTTTTGTGTCGGTTTCCCTGCAGGCATAGCAGAGCATATGGTGATTTTTGTAGGTCGGGTGGTGATAGACCTGCAGCAGAACGATCGAGCCCTGTTCCAGGGCTTTTTCTATGGCATCCGGCGTGATCCAGGGGTGAAAGCGGACACGCACGCTCCTGCCCAGCCCTGCAGCCCGCAGGCAGCTGCGGACAAAGATGCCTGTGAGAAAATTGGAGGTGCCCCCGAAGTGCCCCAGAAAATCCTGGTTCCAGTAGATCCGGGTGCGCCTGCCGATCTCCGCAAACTGCAGGAACATGTCTTCGCTGCTCTCGTTGGGACGCCGCCTGTTCTCCAGGCCTCTTTGCAGAGTGCGCACGATATTCACTGCGGCAGTGGGGCTGCAGTGACGCTTGTAGCCCTTCTCCAGGTCCATGAACTGACCTGTCGTGCAATAGGAAGCAAAGGGGATCCATGTCCGGGATCCCCTTTCATTGAGTCCGGTCACCGCCGGGCTTTTTTTTGCCGCGGACCGGCGCTTTGACAGATCCCGGCGGCCGGACCTTGCCCTGCTGCCGGAATCTGTGACGGTATTGAGTATCTGATTTACCTTTTTGATCATAGAAGTTTATGCAGACATTATTTGTTGATCGCCTCTGTCCAGTAGGCCTGATTGTAAATATCGGTCAGGCGGTAGGTCAGGCGCACTTTTCCGGCGGGAAGAAGGCCGTCGCTGACGGTCAGGCCGCCCTTGACGGTGATGGGGTCAAGCATGCGGTAGCTGTCCTGATATTTGCCGTCATAGGTGTAGTAATCGCAGACGAAATCAAGCACATCCCCGTCCTCGATCGCCGTGAGGTTCTTGGCAATGACTTCGATCTCCTCGTCGTCATACTCGGTAGAAGCACCGGCGACATAGCCCTTGGGGTTTTCGTTGTCAAAGACAACGATGAGATTGACCTTCTGCTCATTGAGGAAGGCGGGAACGCGGCCGGTGATGGTCCAGCTGTCTCCGTCCTCTGTCGTATCGAGGTGGTAATAGGGCACAATGTGGCCGTTCAGGGTCAGCCATGAATTGCCTTCATCCGCCACGAGGTTTCCGTCCTCATCGAAGCTGTACATGTTGTCGAGGCCCAGGTCGATGAATCCCTCTCCGTCGTCGTAGAAAAGGTTGAGATCCAGCGACTGGACAAGCCCCCACTGCTGTTCGGAGAGGGTCATGACGGGCTTGCCCTCCTCATTCTGTGTCCAGTAAAGGGCTGAGGTATCGATATGGTTTTCCGAAATATACTGGATGGTATCCTCGTCGCTGATCAGGCGGTTCGAGAGGAATCCTGCATTGGAGGAGGAAAGCCCGCTGATGGAGCTGTAGTCGCCTCCGAGGAAGCTCCCCAGGAGCTGGCTGATCATCTCATCGCTCATGCCGGAGGAACCATAGGGGGAGGTTCCCGAGTAGGAGCCGGAGGAACCGCCGCCGTAAGAACCGCCGCCGTAGGAGCCGCCGGAACCGCCCAGCAGGGTGCCGAAGAGCGAGGGGATGGGAGAACCGGTGGTGCTGCCGCCGGCTGCCGCCTGTCCGCTGGCCTGCATTCCCGCGAATACGCGGATGGCCTGGGTGTACTCTTCGTCCATGCCAATCTCGCTGTAGGACTGGGCCGCCTTGTCAACATACCTGGTGCTCTGATAAGGGAAATAAATCGACAGTCCGTAGGCATTGGTCATGCCGCGGGAAGTGCGGTTGTATTTGACCGCGCCACGGATGGCCTCCGCAAGTTCCCTGCCCTCTTTGCTGCCCACATTGTAGGCGAGATGGGCGAGGTCAACCTGGTCGATCCTGGCGGAAGTTGCGAATTCTCGGCTTCCCCTGCGTGCCATGGAAATGGTCTTGTAGTCCTTATCCTGAATGGATTTTGTGATGGATTTCGAGAAGGCATTGAGCTTGGAGGGAAGTGTGTTGGCCAGCTCCGCCAGATCCGTGACAGACAGGGTCGTCCCCTGTCCGGGTGTACGTTTGGCACAGGTCTCGACAAAGCCGTCGACGATCCTCTGCCCGATCTCGACTGTGGGCATGGAGGTATTCCTGCTCAGCGCTGTCAGCCAGTCTGTATAATACCAGCCGATGCCCGGCTCCGTCTCTTCGGATGCGATCATGTAGTCCGCATAGCTGTTGAGCATCAGTCCGGTCTCGGCGGTTGCCATCAGGCAGGCGTCAAAGCCGACAAAATCGAAGTTGACACCGCCGTCCTTGAGGGCCTTGCTGATGCCCGCCAGGCTCATGGAGCCGCTGGCCTTGTGTTTTTCGTCATAGCCGTATCCGCTGACCGAGCCCGAGCCGTGGTCCCACAGGATCAGCTCGTTGCGGTTGGCGGGGAAATTCTTTTTGCAGAACTGGATAAAGGAAGACAGGGTTGCGGGATCTGTCATGGATCCGACGCCGGCATTGTCCACAAGCTGTAGGAGTCCTCCCTCTTTGACCTGGTAAATCTGGTTCTTGCTGCTGCTGATGATATTGTTGTTCCAGCGGCTGCATCCGCCCGTATAGACGATCAGGTTGATATTGTCGGCAATTTTGGCGGACGCCATCTCCTGCAGGTCGGAAGTCGCCATCTTGGCGCGGGATTCAAGGTCCGTACCGCAGAGGTAGACCATGATGGTCACGACATCTTTGCCGCCGCCCATGATCTGTGTGCGTTTCTCACGGGAGCCGGACGCCACATCGCTGCTGAGTGTGCTGACCGCATCGCTGTCGGACCAGGAGCTTCCCTGTGAGCCGGAGGAACTGCCGGAGGATGTGCCTGAAGACGTTCCTGAGGACGTGCCCTGGGGAGTCTGGGTATAGCCGCCGAAGCTTCCGCCGGAAGATTCGTTTGCAGTCCCGTAGTCATAGCTGACATTGCTGCCGCCGCCGGAACCGCCCAGATTTCCGCCGAACAGATAGACAAGGGCAATAATGATGATCACGGGGAGGCTGAGGCCCGCACCGCGTGTGATCCTGCCCCCGCCGCCTCCGGAACCGCTTCCCCGGCCGCTGTAACCGTCCTTTGAGCCGACCGGACCCGTGCCCAGGCCGGATCCTCTGCGTCCCAGACCGGTTCCCTGTCCGGTCACATTTTTCTGCCTGCCGCGAGGCCTTTCACGATCCATAATGTACCTCCTTGAAAATGATGCTGCCTTTAGTGGCAGTTACAGCAATTGTTCGTCCGGCCTGATGTCCCTGCATATGGTCAGCCTGTCGGCAGAGCGATCTGCGTTCTGTGTCCGTTTCAGATTTCCGCCGCGAGTTCCTGCGCCTGTGCCAGGACTCTTTCAAACTTCTGCAGCGCGGCGTGCACGGGAGCGGGGCTGGCAAGATCGACCCCCGCGTGCCTGAGTTCGTCCAGGGGATCCGCGCTTCCGCCCATGGACAGGAATTCCAGATAGCGGGAAACTGCCTGCGATCCGCCGCTGCGCACTGCCTCGGAGAGAGCAACAGCGGAGGTATAGCCCGTGGCATATTTATATACATAAAAAGGTCTGTAGAAGTGGGGGATCCTCGCCCATTCGTACTGCACTTCCTCGTCCATGGTGAGGACGGGGCCGAAATAGTCGCGGACCAGTCCGGCATAGAGGGCGTTGAGGCTGGCGGGATCCAGGGCCTCGCCGCGTTCCGCCATCTCGTGGGCGGTCTTTTCGAACTCGGCGAACATGACCTGACGGAAGACCGTGCCCTTGAAATTCTCCAGATACTGGTTGAGGAGGGCCAGGCGCTCCCGGGGATCCTGTTCGGTCTTCAGGAGATATTCGACCAGAAGGTTCTCGTTCACCGTGGAGGCGACCTCCGCGACAAAGAGTGTGTACTCCGCGTAGTGGGGCGGCTGTGCATGGTTGGAATGCCAGGTATGCATGGAGTGTCCCATCTCATGCGCGATGGTGGAGACGCTGTCCAGCGTGCCCGTGAAATTGGTCATGATATAGGGATTAGAGTGGTAGGTGCCGGAACTGAAGGCCCCGCCGCTCTTGCCGCGGTTGGGATAGACGTCGATCCAGCGCGAGGAAAATCCCTCCCGGACGATCTTCGAATAGCTGTCCCCGAGGGGCGCGACAGCCTCCAGGACCATCTGCTGGGCCTGCTCATAGGTGTACTGCCTGCCGCTGCTGCCGGTGAGCGGCGTGTAGAGATCATAGTAATGCAGCTCATCCAGGGACAGGAGCTTTTTGCGAAGCTCCGCATAACCGTACATGGCAGGAAGATGGGCGCGGACAGTCTCGATCAACGTATCGTAGACCTCCACGGGAATATTTTCTCCCGCCATGGACATGGCGCGGGAGGATGCGTATCCCCGCACCTGTGCCTCTGCCGCAGCCGCCTTCACAGCGCCTGCATATGTGGCGGCAAATGTGTTGATGTGCTGTCTGTATCCCCTGTAGAAACTGCGGAAAGCGTTTTCGCGCAGGGTCCGGTCGGGACTTGTCTGGAGCAGGATGTAGTTGGATCCTGTGAGCTCGTGCTCCTGGCCCTGGCTGTCCCTGACAGGATCAAAGACCATGTCTGCATCCTGCAGATTGTCCGCGATCTGTCCGGGCGCCGCGAAGACCTCTCCGAAGCGGGCCAGAAGGGCTTCCTCCTTCTCAGAGAGCGTATGGGGCTTCTGCCGCAGCAGCTTTTCCATGGCAAAGCGGTAGGGAGCAAGCTCCTCCCTCTCCACTGCTGATCTGAGTGTCTCCTCAGAGAGCGAGAGGAT
>DGRU01000215.1:997-3374 GCA_002390025.1 Lachnospiraceae bacterium UBA4380 | reverse complement strand
AAGGACCGTCCCCTTTGGATCATATATATATTGCCGGCATGTCCGACCGTCGTACCTCTGTTGTTTATCTGCCGATTGCCAATTGTCTGTCACCAGCAACAATAGGTGGAAACTCAACCGGGTCAGGACCTGTATCCCGGCTCATAGCGCATCTTCTGCTGATATTCGGGCCATCCCATGGTGCGGCCGCATCCCTTTCCGTCCCGGCTGTAATTTGTGCAGCCCAGGAAGGCCTCTCCGGTCCTGCGGCGGGTGCGGACGATCAGGTAGCCGTCCGTGCACATGTCGCACTTGATGATGCCCATGCGGCCGCCCCGCAGGTCGTTGGTCATGAAACCGCAGATCTCCGCGTCGTTCGTGCACAGGTAGAGGCGCAGGCCGTAGGCTGCCTTATAACGCAGCTGCAGAGGATAGCCGCAGACGGGACACTTTTTCCGGTCCGCAGCAACACCGGTGAAGGACTGGTGGAGGAATTGTTCTTTCCGGTCCGCCGTCTCGTCTGCAAAAACATCCAGCCGGACATTTTTGTAGTCCCGCAGAAGCTCGAGGAGAAATTCGGATGGCTCCTGCAGAGGTGCAATGAAGTAGACACGGTTCTTCGTTCGCGTCATGGCAACATAGAAGAGTCTCCTCTCCTCCGCATAGGCATAGGAACGATCTTCGCGAAGGACCAGGGAGAGGACGGGGTCATCCTCGATCTTGGAGGGAAATCCATAGGTCCCTCCGCGCCCGTTGATGACGATGACCTCATCGTAACCGAGGCCTTTGGAGGCGTGGGCCGTCATGAATGTGATCCGGATCTGCGGATATTTTTTTGAAATGAGCTGCCGGCCCTTCCCCTTGCCCATGTAGGTAAAGAGGTCTGTCTGTTCCAGATTGTATCCGTCAAAATTGTAGCGGCCCAGGACGAGGACATGGATGGGATTCCTGTCCTTTTTCCGTGCGGCTGCAACGTTATCCAGAGCTGCCTTTTTCTTACCGTCAGCGGTGCTGTGACCGTCATCCGGGGCTGCCTGTCCCTCTACCGCGGCGGCGATCCGGTCAGCAGCGCTGAGATTCGAGGCTGTCTCCCCCTTCCTCTCTCTCTCGGCGACGATATGGTCCAGGGCCGCCTCAATGGCCTTTCCCATGTTATAGCTGGCGCCGGCCCGGCGGTCCATGCCATAGCGCTTATAGGAAGCATCATAGGAATAGATGATCACGGGATCCTCGATCCTCTTATCGGAATGGAGCGTCTTGGTGATCTGGGCAGGGTTTTTCTGGACGAAGCTTCCGGCGATATCGATCAGGTCCTGGGCATTTCGGTAGGTGTTTTCGATCCGCAGCATGGCCGCGGGACCCATTTTCTCCTGAAACTGTGTAAAGAGAGTAATGTCCGACCCGCTGAAGGCGTAGATGGACTGCCAGTCATCCCCGACGGCGATCACTTTTGCATCGCAGACCTCGCGCAGGGCCTTCGTCAGGTCGAAGCGCTGACGGGAGATATCCTGGTACTCATCCACGATGATATATTTGAAATTCAGGCGCTGCTTCATCTCCGCGCATTCGCGCAGGGCCCGGGCGGAATCATTGATCATGTCCTCGAAGTCCACGGCCTGCAGCTCGCGCAGGACCTTCTGATACTCCAGATAGCAGGCCTGACAGATGTCAAGGAAGAGCTTCGTGCGCACATTGTCCGTGGATTCCTTCATAATCCCGAACTGCATCTCGGTATAGCCGTCCGTCTTGAAGTTGGTGATGAAACGGCAGATCAGCTCCACCAGCCTGCGGATATAGCGGTTTCCCTCGTTCTGCAGAATCTTCTGCAGGATCTCCTCGTCCGAACGGGGATGGAAAGTGACGCCGTGGGCCCGCAGTTCCTCCTCCAGATGGTCCGTCAGAGACCGGCCGTCCCCGTATCCTGAGAAAGTATAGATTAGTTCTGTCCCGTGTCTGCGGTGGAGCAGGACCTTTTCATTGACTGCATCCTTGTAGGCCTGCAGGCGCTTTGCGTCATAGCGGCTGTTTTGGCCGTCCCGGGTGATTCCGAAGTGCTCGATATAGATCTCCCTGTCCCCCTGCCGGATCAGGAAATCCGGCGTATAGGGCTTGCGGGCCAGCTCGATGTGGTAGCGGTAGACCGGCTCATAAACATAGTCGATCCCGTTGCGGTAGAGAAAATTGGCAATCTCTACCTCCTGGGCCGACCGCAGGATCTCGCTGCGGATCGTGACCTTCTTTTTTCTCTGCGCATCCATGATTTCCTGACAGTACTCGTCCAGCTCACTCCGCATGGTCGTGTAGCGCATCTGCGCGATTCCGCGGAAAAAGGCCTCCAGGTCATGTTCGTTGAGGGGTGCGTCAAAATATGAGGCAAAGAAGAGGATCAGGCTGTGAA
>DGRU01000215.1:0-825 GCA_002390025.1 Lachnospiraceae bacterium UBA4380 | reverse complement strand
GCCGAATGGAAAGTACAGATAGGACAAGGGATCCCCAGGTCGTGCTGAATGCGTGCCCGCAGTTCCTCCACTGCCTTGTTGGTAAAGGAAATGACCAGGATCTCTTCAGGCTTTATTCTCTTTCGATCCACCAGATATCTGACCTTGGCTGCCACAGAAGTCGTCTTGCCCGCGCCCGCGCCGGCGATGACCAGACAGTTGTCCTCGTCGGTCAGGACCATACGCCGCTGGGCATCGTCGAGACGGATCAGTGGATCCACCGGATCCAGAACATGGTCCAGATAGTCTTTTTCATCTATCAGCGCGCGTTCTATCCAGCGCTCATTGTGCTCATGCACGCGGGCTTTGATCGATGCCTCCGCCTCCGGGCTCTCGGCACACAGATCCAGGACTTCCTCCACCTGCTCCACAAAACGGGCCGACTGAATTCCGCACTGCCGACAGTAAAGCTCCAGCATTCCTTTTTCACGGAGTACCTGCAGGTCGCGCAGGTCTCTTCGCCGCGCGCCGATGACTTTTCCGTAAGCGCTGGCCGGGATATAGGCATTTTCCGCCTCCAGCTTCCGGAGTTTTCTGCTCAGACGGATGATATTGCGCAGATCCGGCGGAAGCTCCGACAGGCTGCGGCGGGAAGGCTTTCCGCAGATGGCTTCCGGCTGGTTCGCAGACTCTGCATCTGAGGATCTCCTTGCAGCGAATCTGTCCTCTATCGATTTTCCGGACCTGAGAGTCTTTTCTCTGTGACTTCTTTTTGTATGGGTTTCCTGCCGTTTTTTTGTCTGCGCATGCAAAACAGAGAGCACAGTTTCCACTGCGCTCCCTGCA
>DGRU01000085.1 GCA_002390025.1 Lachnospiraceae bacterium UBA4380 | reverse complement strand
ATGCAGCAGGCATATGCCCAGGCTGACCAGATCGTCCGTCTCGCACAGCAGCAGGCGGAAGAGATCGTCGATCGCGCTGTCGTCGAGGCCAATGCATACAGAAATTCTGCTTCCCAGTACATGGATGACATGCTGGGCCAGCTCGAGGAGAACACAACGCAGTCCCTCGAGAGTCTGACAGCAATCTTCGCGAATTTCCACAACAGCCTGAGCGGCTATATTGACACAATCCGCGAGAACCGCACCGAGCTTCTTCCTCAGAACGAGGAGATCCTGGCGCAGGAAGCTGCAGAGCAGGATTATGCGGACACGCCGGAGGAATGAGCCTCTGACACCGCAGGAAATCGATTGCATTGAAAAGTAGAACAGGTAAAGCCCGGACTTGCTCTTTGGCATGGTGCCGGGCTTTTCTTTCGTGAGAAAACAATCCGGCTATGGGAGCTCCGGCATCCGTGCTGTCCTTCTGGCAGGCGGAAACGGAGAGAGAATCAGGTACTGTTTCATGAAAAAAGGAACCTTTGGATATCTGAAGAGTGCGAGAAAAAAATCTCTGATCAAGTCCGGGCTGTTTCTGGCAGCAGTCCTGATCGTTTATTTTGCCGCACTCTTTCACTACAAAACAAATAAAAATGTCTTTTCCATCCTGGCAGCTGTGGGAGCCCTGCCGACCGGCCGCAGTATCGTGCTGAGCATCATGCTGCTGCGCGCAAAGGGTGCCTCGGAGAGGGTTTTTGAGGCTGTGGAGAAGGTCGGGAGTCTCCCTGAGGGCTGCTCCGGCTACGACCTCTATCTGACAGGCTATGAGAAGTCCTTCGCCCTCAGTCACGCCGCTGTCCTGGACAGGACGGTCGTCGGGCTGACAGAAGATGAGAAGACGGACTGCACTCTGTGCGAAAAGCATATCCGGGACATGGTGAAAAAGGACAGCCATGTGGGATATGAGACCCGTGTCTTCAGGGACCTTGCCGGCTATACAGAGGAACTGAAAAAACTTTCCGCCGCCGAATCCGATCCCGAGGACCGCGAGGTCATGAACATGATCTTCGGCATTTCTCTGTAAATTTGGATCAGGGACCGGCCAAGTTGCTGCAGACCCCATGTTCCCGTGAGCATTTACAGGCATATTGCAGGTATATTGGTGGTATATTGCGGGCATTCGGAAGGCCTGTGTTGCAGGCGGCCGTATCTTTCCTCTCAGGAAGGGAGTTTGGAATCTATGCAGGAAATACTGGTCAGTCAGGAAGAGAGCGGTCAGCGCCTGGATAAATTTCTCCGCAGAAGACTGCCGCTGGCGCCTTCTTCCTTTCTATATAAGATGCTCCGCAAAAAGAACATCACGCTGCGGGGCAGAAAAGCGGACGGAAGCGAAAAGGTGGAGACGGGGGACAGCGTCAGGCTCTTCCTCTCCGAGGAGACCATACTCAAGTTCAGCTCTCCCCCGGACAGGGAGGAGGTGACCAGAGAGGCTGAGGAGGCAGAGAGAGCCTACAGATTGCTGCAGCCCCTGCTGGGCCCCTCGCCGGTCCTGTACGAGGACAGGAATATCCTGGTGGTGCGAAAGCCCTCCGGAGTTCTCTCGCAGAAAGCGGACCGCGAGGATCTCTCCATGAATGAGTGGCTGCGCGGCTACCTGGCACACAGGAACAGAGGTGCCGGGCAGGAGGCGGACGAGTCTGCCCGCTTCAGGCCCTCCGTGTGCAACCGTCTTGACCGCAACACGGGAGGCATCCTTCTCTGTGCCAAAACGCTGCCGGGCAGCAGAGCGCTCTCGGCCCTCATCCGGGACAGGGTCATCCGCAAGACCTATACCATGGCAGTCCACGGCCGGGTCTCTGAAGAGGGTGTCATCGACAATGAGCTGGTCAAAGACCGCCGGCAGAACCAGGTGCGCATAGCGGACCGGGAAACTGCAGGGCCTGAACTGCACAAGAGACATGCAGTGACCGTTTACCGGCCTGTAAAAACAGGAAAGAGAGCATCGCTTGTGGAAGCCGACCTGATCACGGGCCGCTCCCATCAGCTCCGTGTCCATATGGCTTCCATAGGACACCCCATCGTCTCGGATCCCAAATACGGAGACCGCAGTCTTGACCGCGCTCTTATGCGCAGGATGCCGGACCGGCGGGGCGGACAGCTTTTGTGGTGTTCGGAGGTCTTTTTTCCGGAAACATTCCCGGAGACAGCGGGTGCTGACGGGATCCGGGAGGTTCTGGCACCGGTCGCCGGCCGCGTCTTTTCCTGCCCTCCTCCCCGCTGGTGGGAGGACCTGTGCGGCGCAGATCAATGAGTGGAAACAGATGAACTGAATGCGGCGCAGATCAATGAAAAGAAACAGGCGGACTGTAGTAATCTGTAGTAATTGAATAGAAACAGATGAATAGACATTAATGAATAGACATTCATGATAGATATTCATGGAATGACATTTGCAGGAGACGGATTAAGGAAAAAAGATGGCAACCTGGAAAACAAGGGGGCTGCGCGGTTCCCTTTTGGAAGATCTGATCAACCGTACCAACGATAAATACAGGGAGCAGGGCCTTGCCCTGATCCAGAAGGTTCCCACCCCGATCACACCCATGCAGATCGATCAGGAGTCCAGGCACATCACCCTCGCCTACTTTAACCAGAAGAGCACAGTGGACTATATCGGTGTTGTCCAGGGGATCCCGGTCTGTTTCGACGCCAAGGAGTGCGCGGGAAGTACATTCAGTCTGCAGAATGTACATGAACATCAGGTGCAGTTCATGCGCGAATTCGAACAGCAGGAGGGAATTGCCTTCTTTCTGATCTATTTTTCCCGTGAAAACATGTTTTATTATCTGCCCCTGCGCACATTTATGACCTTCTGGGACCGGGCGCTGGCGGGGGGACGCAGGAGTTTTCGCCTCGATGAGCTCGATCCGGACTGGACGATCCCGGAGGAGCAGGGCATCATGGTGCCCTACCTGGATATGCTCAACAAGGATCTGCAGGAGCGGGACTGAAGTCTGACCCGGTTTTTTGCCGAAACCGCGCGAATCTGCCCGGTATCCGGCGGCGCTGAACAAAAAAGGGAACAAAAAAAGGGACGGCCTTTCCACAGTGAAAATGATTTGACAATGTACCCTGTCCGTGTGTATACTGCACATGGTTTACCGTGCTATCAAACTAGCACGCTGACGCATTAAAGTAAGAGCGCATGCCGCCCGTTGCGGTATCCGCTGCCAGCACATCGCTTTTTTCAGCCGGTGCAATCAGAAGATGGGATGAAACAAATGGATTTGAATAATGAACTGCTCCACACACCCGACGGAATGCGGGATACCTATGGAACAGAAATGGCAAAAAAGAACGCGATCATGAACCGGATCCGCAGCAGGATCCGCCTCTATGGATACGAAGAGATCCAGACTCCGACGATTGAGTTTTATGATGTCTTCTCCAGTGAGGTCGGCACAACTCCTGTCAAAGAGCTCTACAAGCTCCTGGACAATGAGGGGAATCTGCTGGTGCTGCGGCCTGACTTTACTCCCTCGGTGGCCAGATGCGCCGCAAAGTATTTCTCCGATGAGACGGCCCCTATCCGTTTCACCTACGCGGGCAGTGTCTTCGGCAATACGACCAGCCTGCAGGGAAAACTGAGCGAGACCATCCAGATGGGTGCGGAGCTGATCAATGCTCCCTCTGTCTGTGCGGATGCGGAAATCCTGGCTCTTCTCATAGACTCACTGCTGCAGGCGGGACTGACCCAGTTCCAGATCAGCGTGGGCAACGTGGATTATTTCAAGGGGATCTGCCAGTCGGTCGGTCTGGACCCCGTGACAGAGATGCAGCTGCGCGACACCCTCTCGGGCAAGAATTATTTTGCCGCGGAGGAGCTCCTCCGCAGTCAGGGATTTGACCGCGCTACCAGAGATCTCTTCCTGAAAGCGACACGCTTTGTGTCCACCAGGGATGAGCTGGCCGGTTTTCTCAGGGATGACATGCATCCCCAGGCAAGGGCTGCCATCGAGCGCCTGATGAAGCTCAGCGAACTGATGGATGCCTACGGATTCTCCGCCTATATCAGCTATGATCTGTCCCTTCTGAGCAAATACCGCTATTATACCGGGATCGTGTTCAAGGGATATACCTACGGCGCAGGCGAGGCCATTGCCTCCGGCGGCCGCTACGACGGGCTCCTGGCCCATTACGGCAAGGACGCTGCCGCCATCGGCGTCATGATCCAGCTCGACCTGCTCATGGAGGCGCTCCGCCGCCAGGGGATCGGGGTTGAGACGGAGGCCGCGGCGCAGAAGATCCGTATGGAAGAGGACGGCTGTGCCGGGCAGATCCGCAGGGCCATGGCTCTCAGAAACGAAGGGAAAGCCGTAATACTGGAATAGAGAAAGAATAAATTAAGAAAGAATAGATGTCATTTCCCGCGCAGGCAGTTCTGTGCGGCTTTGAGGAAGAAGATATGCAGTATCTGACAATAGCCCTCACCAAGGGACGTCTGGCCGGACAGACCATGGAGCTTTTTGAAAAGGCCGGATTTTTTTGCGAAGAACTCAAGGACAAAAAGTCCCGCAAGCTGATTTTTACCAACGAGGAGCAGAAGCTCCGCTTTTTCCTGTCCAAGGGACCGGATGTTCCCACCTACGTGGAATACGGTGCGGCGGACATCGGGATCGTCGGATCGGATATTATCCTGGAGGAGCAGCGCCGCTGTCACGAGGTTCTGGATCTGGGATTCGGAAAGTGCAGGATGTGCGTGGCGGGTCCGCCCGAGGCAAGGGAACTGCTCAAGCACCACGAGATGATCCGTGTCGCCTCCAAATATCCCAATATCGCCAAGGAATACTTTTACAACCGCAAGCATCAGACCGTCGATATCATCAAGCTCAACGGCTCCGTGGAACTGGGGCCCATTGTGGAGCTGGCCGATGTCATCGTTGATATCGTCGAGACCGGTTCCACCCTGAAGGCAAACCGCCTGGAGGTGCTGGAGGAGGTTCTTCCCATCTCCGCGAGGATGATCGTCAATCAGGTCTCCATGCAGATGAAGACCCAGAGGATCCGGGAGATGATCGACAGAGTCAGAGACTGCCTGGTGTAAGGCGCATGAATCAACTGTTTCTCCCTCATGGACTTATCATGAGACATCCGGGAGACAACCGCAGACAAACGCAGAACAAACATGCGCAGGAGGAATACAAATGGCCCGTATGAGGATTATGAAGCTGACGGAAGATACGCGCGCCGGCGCTCTCGAGGCGCTTGTAGGACGCAGTCCGTCCGGCTATTCGGAATATGAGAAAACAGTGCGCGGCATCATTGACGATGTCCGTGCCCGCGGCGATGAAGCTGTTTTTGAACTGGAGGAAAAGTTTGACAAGTGCGTGCTGACAAAGGAGACCATCCGGGTCAGCAGGGAGGAGATCGACGCCGCCTACAGGGAGCTGACGCCCGAATTCGTGGAGGTCATCCGCAGGGCAGCTGCCAATATCCGCGCCTATCACGAGAAACAGGTCACGCAGAGCTGGATCACGACGACCGAGGAAGGGATCATTCTGGGCCAGAAGGTCACGCCCATTGATATTTCGGGCTGCTACGTGCCGGGCGGCAGAGCGGTTTATCCCTCCAGCGTCCTCATGAACGTGGTTCCTGCCAAGGTAGCGGGTGTGGGGCGCATCGTCATCGCAACACCTCCCAACGCTGACGGCAAGGCCGCAGCCGGAACCATCGTTGCGGCGGATATTGCCGGCGCAGACGAGATCTATAAGGTGGGCGGCGCCCAGGCGGTCGCGGCCATGGCCTACGGCACACAGACCATTCCCAGGGTCGACAAGATCACCGGCCCCGGCAACATTTTCGTCGCCCTGGCTAAAAAGGCCTGCTTCGGCGTGACCGGCATCGATTCCGTGGCGGGTCCCAGTGAGATCCTGGTGATCGCGGACGGAACTGCCAATCCCCGCTATGTTGCGGCAGACCTTCTGTCCCAGGCGGAGCACGACCCCATGGCCAGCGCCATTCTGCTCACCACCGACCGGGGGATTGCGGAGGCGGTCGCCGAGGAGATCGACCGCTTTATCGAAAAGCTCCCCCGCACGGAGATCATCTGCCAGTCCATCGAGAACTACGGCTATATTTTTGTCGGAGAGACCATGGACGACCTGATCGACGCGGCAAATACCATTGCCTCCGAGCATCTTGAGATCATCACGGAAAATCCCTTTGAAGTCATGACCAGGATCCGTCATGCGGGCGCTATTTTCCTGGGGAGCTATTCCTCCGAGCCGCTCGGCGACTACTATGCAGGCCCCAACCACATTCTGCCTACCAACGGCACGGCGAGATTTTTCTCTCCGCTGGGTGTGGATGCCTTTATCAAGAAGAGCAGCATCATTTCCTATTCGAAGGATGCCCTGCGCCGTGTGCACAGGGATATCGAGATCTTTGCAGAAAATGAGGGCTTATATGCACACGCCAATTCCATGCGCGTGCGCTTTGAAGAAGAGTAAAAAAGACTAAAAAGATTCCGGACAGACAGGGTCAATCGGGAACAGAAGGATAATAAGGAGCAGGTACAATGCGAAACGCTATCATCAACAGGAATACTGGTGAGACACAGATCCGGATCGGGCTTGAACTCGACGGAAAGGGAACCGCGGACCTGGGAGGCGGCACAGGGATCGG
>DGRU01000186.1:779-9477 GCA_002390025.1 Lachnospiraceae bacterium UBA4380 | reverse complement strand
CAAGTCCCATCTTCCGCACGAAGAAAGGGAATCGAAAGATTCCCTTTTTTCTTTCCTTATTATCATCTGTATACGGAACGGTAGCTCAGCCGGGATGAGCGTTCGCCTCACACGCGAGAGGTCATGGGTTCGAACCCCATCCGTTCCACTCTGATTAATGTCCGTGTATATTTCGAACAGAACCTGTTCGGCATATGCACGGTTTTTTTCACGCATTACAGAAAATGCTGCCCCTGGGGGCAACCCGCATTCGGTGCACGGGACTCGCGAGAGAGTCTTGAACCATAAAAAGTTTATTTATTTTCGAAAATGAAAAAAGGATAGCGGATTTTTATGCAGAATAATATAAATGTTCCGACTTTTTTCAGGCCTGCTCCGGCTTTTTTCAGAACTGTTCCGGCTTTTTTCGGGGCCGGAACCTGAATAAATATCCGGGTAAGATCAGTTGACTGCCGGATATTTGAATGCTGGAGATGTCGGTATGCAAAAAATAGGCAGGTTTCTATATAACTGCAGGAGGCGCTTATGACGATCCGGGAAGAACTCGAGCTGAGAGAGCAGGAGATTCTGGCTCCCTGGGCCAGCCTGTCTGTGAAGAGCAGGGGCAGGATGAGGGACGAGGTGCCCTGTGATATCCGGCCTGCTTTTCAGCGTGACAGGGACAGGATCCTGCACAGCAAATCCTTCCGCAGGCTCAAGGATAAGACCCAGGTCTTTCTGGCGCCGACAGGAGATCATTACAGGACGCGGCTGACGCATACCCTGGAGGTCTCCCAGAATGCGCGGACCATCGCAAAGGCCCTTCGTCTCAACGAGGACCTGGTCGAGGCCATCGCACTGGGCCATGACCTTGGCCACACGCCCTTCGGTCATGCGGGCGAGCGGGCGCTCAACCGGATCTGTCCTCTTGGTTTTCGGCACAATGAGCAGAGTCTTCGGCTGGTGGATGTCCTGGAGAGGGACGGGCGGGGACTGAATCTGTCCTGGGAGGTCCGGGACGGCATCCTCAACCACCAGACCAGCGGCTCACCCTCGACATTAGAGGGGCAGATCGTACAGAAATCGGACAAGATCGCCTATATCCATCACGATATGGACGACGCCATACGGGCGGGCATCCTGACAGAAGAGGAGGTCCCCGAGGCAATCACCTGCGTGGCGGGTTCGACGACCGGGGCAAGGCTTGATTATTTCATCCACGACATGATCCGGACCAGCCAGGGCAGGGATGTGGTCACCATGTCCGGACCGGCCGAACAGGCCATGAAGGATATGCGGGCCTTTATGTTCCGCCGTGTCTATTCGGACCCTGTCGCCAAGGCAGAGGAGTCCCGTGCCGAGAAGCTGATCGAGGTTCTCTACGACTATTATTACAGCCATGTCGAAGGTCTGCCGGCCTTTTTTCAGAAGAGGATCAACGACGAGACTTCAAGGATGCGGGCTGTCTGCGATTACATCAGCGCCATGTCGGATCATTTTGCCATCTCTACCTATGAGGAACTCTTTGTTCCCAAGGCCTGGTCTGTCCTGTAAAAACCGGCCTTTTCATCAAAAACTGTAACAATGATTCAGGAGGTAAGTATTCCGGATGTATTATCCTCAGGAGATTGTGGACGAGGTCCTCGCGAATACGGATATCGTGGACGTTGTCTCTGCCCATGTACATCTGAAGAAGAGGGGAAAGGACTATCTGGGTCTGTGTCCATTTCACAATGAAAAGACACCCTCCTTCAATGTCATACCGGCCAAGAACATGTTCTACTGCTTCGGCTGCGGTGCGGGCGGCAGTGCCATCACCTTCCTGATGAAATACAACAACTGCACCTTCACGGAAGCCCTGAAGGAACTGGCGGACAGGGCACAGATCACCCTCCCTGCCCCCAATTACAGCGAGGAGACCAAAAAGCGGGAGAAGCACAGACAGGACCTGCTGGCGGTCAACAAGGAGGCGGCGACCTACTACTATAAACTGCTCCGTTCCCGAAAGGGTGCCCGCGGCATGAAGTATTTCACGGACAGGTCGCTCTCTCCGGAAACCATGAAGATGTTCGGCCTGGGTTTTGCCGACGGCGCCAGCAGCGATCTGACGGAGCACCTGCGCAAAACCGGCTTCTCCGACGAACTGATCTTAGAGTCCGATGTGGCCGTCTTCAATGAGAAGCAGGGCCTGCACGACCGTTTTTTTAACAGAGTCATGTTTCCCATCCAGGACGTGCGGGGACGAGTGATCGGCTTCGGAGGCAGGGTCCTGGGGGACGCAAAGCCCAAATATATCAACTCCTCGGACACCATGATCTTTGACAAAGGCCGCAACCTGTACGCGCTGAATCTGGCGCGGCGGACCAAGGCGGATCATCTGATCCTCTGTGAGGGATACATGGATGTCATTGCCATGCACCAGGCTGGCTTCAATCAGGCGGTCGCCTCCCTGGGGACGGCCTTTACGCCCGGCCAGGCAGCCCTGCTCAGGCGCTATACGAAGAGAGTCCTTCTTGCATACGACAGCGACGGCGCCGGCGTGCGCGCGGCACTTCGTAATATCGGAATCCTGCGAAGCGGCGGACTGGAATCTTCGGTGATCGACCTTCGCCCCCACAAGGATCCGGACGAATTTATCAAGGCGGAGGGAAAGGAAGCTTTCCAGGACCGGATCGACAATGCAGAAAACAGCTTCTTTTACGAACTGAGGATGCTGTCGCAGTCCTACAGGATGGACGATCCCGCCAGCCGCACGGCATTTCACCGCGAGGTGGCCAGAAAACTCTGCACCTTTACCGACGAGATAGAGAGAGAAAACTACATTGCCGCTTCTGCGGAGAAATATTTCATTAAGACAGACAGCCTGCGGCGCCTGGTGGCCCAGTACGGCAATGCGACCGGATACGGTTCCGCAGCCGGGGAATCGCGCCGCGGCAGACAAAATACACGAAATGCCGCAAATACTCCCCCGGACCGCACCGGGAAGGAAGCAGCGGACAGCCGGGCGGGCAGATTTGTCCCCTCCGGCGCAGTACCGGCAGGAACCCCTTCCGGGCAGGCCGCAGGCAAAGCCGCAGCGGCCGGAGGGCAGGAAAAAGCGGCGCCGGGACCTGCAGATGAAAATACCGGCAGGAGAGCCGGCCCTGCCGGACGGGCGCCTGCAGGACCCACAAGGGCTCAGAAAGCCCTGTGGGAGAAGCAGTGCCTGCTGCTGACATGGATCGTCGATGATCCCGCTGTATTTGCGCAGCTGAACAAATATCTGGAGCCGGGCGATTTTGACGGCGCCGTTTATCAGAGGGCAGCAGGTCTGCTCTGGCAGCAACTGCAGGGCGGTTCGGGGCCGGTCAATGCCGCCTCTGTGATCTCCGCCTTTGAGACCGAGAGAGAGCAGGAGGCGGCCGCGTCCATATTGAACATGCACCTTGAGGGCATTGAGGATGCCGACGACAGAGCCAAGACACTGCGTGAGCTTGTCTTTTTTATCAAACAGGCTTCACTCGAGAGGATGACACAGAGCGGCGGTACACAGTCCCTGCAGGATCTTCTTTCCGCAAAACAGAAGCTGCAGGCCCTCAGGACAGTGCGCTTTCAGCTTTAAAGGAGATCCCGGACGGCGGGCAGACACTCAGGCGCGGAACCTGTAAAAAACAGGTCTTGAAACACCTTTATACAAAATCTGTAAAAAACAGGTCTTGAAACACTTCTGTACAGAACCCGTCAAATGCGGGCTACGAGACACTTTTGCACGGAATCCGTATAATGCGGGTTTTGAAATAGATGATAAATTGATCAAATAATGAGAACCGGAGGAAATGCAGTACATGAGCATGCAGCAGTTCGATGAAAAAGCCAGAGAAGATTTCAAGAAGAAACTCGATGAGCTGATCGAAAGAGGCAAAAACAAGAAAAACGTACTGGAGTATCAGGAGATTCAGGATACCTTCCAGGAGATGAAGCTGGATGAGGAGCAGTACGACCTCATCGTCCAGATCATCGAGAAGAGCGATATCGATATTCTCCGTGTCCAGGAAGACGAGGTCCCCGAGAGGGAGCTGGCCAGCATAGAGGAAGAGAACAGCGAAGAGGCCGATTTTGAGAATATCGACCTGACGATCCCTGACAGTGTCAATATCGAAGATCCTGTGCGCATGTACCTCAAGGAGATCGGCAAGGTCTCGCTTCTGACCGCGGAGGAGGAGATTGAACTCGCCAAGCGCATGGAAGAGGGCGATGAGGATGCCAAGAAGCGGCTCGCAGAGGCCAACCTGCGTCTGGTCGTAAGTATCGCCAAGCGCTATGTGGGCAGAGGCATGCTCTTCCTCGATCTGATCCAGGAGGGCAACCTCGGACTGATCAAGGCGGTCGAAAAATTCGACTACCGCAAGGGCTTCAAGTTCTCCACCTATGCCACATGGTGGATCCGTCAGGCGATCACAAGAGCGATCGCTGACCAGGCCAGAACGATCCGTATCCCCGTTCATATGGTGGAGACCATCAACAAGCTGGTCCGCGTCAGCAGACAGCTCCTGCAGGAACTCGGCCGTGAACCTACTCCCGAGGAGATCGCAGACAAGATGGATATTCCGGTGGAGCGTGTCCGTGAGATCATCAAGATCTCCCAGGAACCCGTCTCCCTTGAGACTCCCATCGGCGAGGAAGAGGACAGCCACCTCGGCGATTTCATCCAGGACGACAATGTACCGGTTCCCGCCGAGGCAGCCGCTTTCACCCTCCTCAAGGAACAGCTGGATGAGGTGCTGGGCACACTGACAGAGCGCGAGCAGAAGGTGCTCCGCCTGCGCTTCGGCCTCAAGGACGGCCGTGCCAGGACTCTCGAAGAAGTGGGCAAAGAGTTCAATGTCACCCGTGAGCGTATCCGCCAGATCGAGGCCAAGGCACTCCGCAAACTCCGCCACCCCAGCCGCAGCCGCAAGCTCAAGGATTACCTTGACTGATGCAGGACGGACAATTGCGGCCGGATTAAACCCCAGCAGCCCGCCGGATTCCATCCAGGTGGATTCAGGGAAGGTAAGGGACTCAGTGAATGGAGACCTATGAGAGATTCTGAACAGATACTGACAGGGCAGGTGCCCATGTCCGCCCGTCTGGAGGCAATTGCCGCCCTTGCGGGACAGGGCGATACAGTCTGCGATGTCGGCTGTGACCATGCCCATGTCCCCATCCGTCTCCTCCAGACCCGCTGCTATCGAAGGGCGATCGGCATGGATGTCATCGACGGGCCCCTGGGCAAGGCTGCCGGCAATCTCGCCCTTTACGGAATGCAGGACCGGGTGGAGCTTCGTCTCTCCAACGGCCTGGATGCCTTTAAGCCGGGCGAAGCCGACACGCTGGTGATCACCGGAATGGGCGGCACCCTGATGGAGGACATCCTGCTGCGGGAACCGGAAAAGACAGCTTCCTTCCAGGTACTGGTGCTGGGACCTCAGTCGGACCCGGACAAGGTACGCGCAGCACTGCGCCGTCTGGGCTTTGTGATCACACAGGAAGAGCTGATCTATGAAGACGGAAAATACTACCCCGTGATCAGGGCACAGTCCCGGATCAAAGAGCGTAAATGTACAGCTTCCTTTGCACCGGAAGTGCCCGACGGGATCCGATGCCAGGCGGAGGATCTGTTCGGACCGGTCCTTTTGGAAAGACGGGATCCTGTACTGCTTGAATTTCTGACCCGGCGCACCGCTGTCCTGGAGAAGATCGTCAGATCCATCCGCCAGGCCGCACAGGAGGCCGCGCAGGACACATGCAGGGAGCCGGAGCTCAGGGAGAGACATCTTGTCAGACAGAAAGAGATCGAACACAGCCTGACTGTTTTTTATGCCGCGCTGACGGCATACGGCAAGCCATGGAGGGAATCATGAGACTCAAAGAAGTGATCGCACAGCTGGAGCAGTTCTGCCCGCCTCAGTTTGCAGTGTCCTGGGACAATTCCGGACTGCAGGTCGGCCGCTACAACCAGGATATCAGCCGGGTCTGTCTGGCAGTTGACGCCACATCCTCTGTGATCGCCTATGCGATCGAGAACGGGGCGGATCTTCTGATCACCCACCATCCCCTGCTGTTTTCGGGTCTCAAGACAATCCATGACCGCGATTTTACAGGGAAAAGGGTCATCGACCTCATCCGCAGTGATATTGCCTGCTATGCCATGCACACGAATTTCGATGTTATGGGCATGGCGGATGCGGCCGCGGATCTGATCAGGCTCAGGGACCGTGAAGTCCTGGAAGTCACCTATGAAGACGATGTCTCCAAGGAGGGGATCGGCCGGATCGGAAAACTGCCCGAGTTTATGAAACTGGATGATTTCGCTGCTCTGGTGCGGGATGCTTTCGGACTCGAGCAGGTACGCGTTTACGGAGACGGAAATGACGCAGTCATCACCTGCGCGATCCTCCCCGGCTCCGGAAAGGAAGAGATCGACCTTGCCGTGGCAGCGGGCGCGGACGTCTATGTGACCGGTGATATGAACCACCACGCGGGGATCGATGCGGTTGAAAAAGGAATTGCCGTGATCGATGCAGGCCACTACGGTGTGGAGAAGCTGTTTGTCCCCTATATGAAGGACTATCTGCGCAGAGAACTGCCTGTCCTGGAGGTCATCACGGCCCCCCAGGGAGAACCCTGCCGTCTGGTCTGAGGGGAATTTATCAATAAATTATTAAAAAAAACAAAAATCCAGTCATAATGCTGAAAAAGACGATATAATACACGGTATTATCATCATTTCTTTAAGCAGAGACTGAATTTGAACAGAGACTGAAAGAGACAGAATTCGAACAAAGACTGAATTCAGACAGAGACTGAATTCAGACAGAGACTGAACAGATCACAAGCATTCCATACCATCATTCGATTTAAGACCATTACAGCCGGAAAGTGCTAAAGGGGTTTTGTTTTACACTCAACAGGAGGAAACGGCATGCCGACAGTCATGATCAACGGGGCAATCCGTCAGTACGATAAGGGAACAACTTTTGAAGCAGTTGTCAGGGAGTATCAGCCAAAGTACAATTATTCAATTGCCCTCGTGTATTTCAACGGAAAAATGCGCGAGCTCTCAAAGCGGCTTGAGAAGGACGGTGTGCTGTCCTTTATTACGACAGCAGATAATTCCGGTCATAATGCCTATGTGCGTACCGCGCAGATGATGCTTGTCAAAGCGGCCTCCGAGATCCTGGGGGAAGCCGGCAAAAATTCCCATATCAAGATCGAGTTTTCTCTGGGAAACGCCTGCTTCTGCAGCATTCTCGGCGGAATCCGTTCCACACCGGACCTGGCAGCCAGACTGCAGGAGAAGATGCTGTCCTATGTAGAGCGCAACATTCCCATTATCAAGAAGACCTATCCCATCGACGATGCCATTGAACTTTTCAAGCATCAGGGGATGAAGGACAAGGAGAAGCTCTTCCATTACCGCAGAAGTTCCACTGTGAATGTCTACCGCATGGAAGGCTACTCCGACTATTTTTACGGATATATGCTGCCCTCTACCGGCTACTGCCGCCTTTTCAAGGTCCAGGCCTACCGCGGCGGGCTGCTTCTGATCCTTCCCACCATGGAAAATCCGGATGAGCTTGAGGAATTCGTCGATCAGCCCAGCCTGTTCGAACAGCTCATGCTCTCCACCAAGTGGGGAGATCTGGTCAATATCAGTACTGTCGGTGATCTCAATGAACAGATCTGCAGCGGCAGCATCAGTGATATGATCCTCGTGCAGGAGGCCCTGCAGGAGCGCCGAATCGGAGAGATCGCCCAGACCATACACGACAGAGGGACCGTCCGCTTTGTCCTTGTTGCGGGACCCAGTTCCTCCGGCAAGACGACTTTTTCGCACCGCCTTGCCATCCAGCTCAAGTCCTTCGGCCTGCGTCCCCACATCATCAGCATGGATGACTATTTTGTCAACAGGGACCGCACGCCGGTCGACATTGACGGAAACTTCAATTTCGATGTCATCGAAGCGCTTGATCTTGAGCTCTTTAACAATGACATGGTCGACCTTCTGAACGGTGAGACCATCGAGATGCCCCGCTTTGACTTCAAGACCGGCAGGCGTGTCTACAAGGGAGATTTCCTCAAGTTCGAGGAAAACGATATCCTGATCATCGAGGGAATTCACGGACTCAATCCTGTCAGTACAGAGCAGCTCCCCGATGAAAACAAGTTCAAGATCTACATCAGTGCCCTGACCAGTCTGAATATCGATGAGCACAACCGCATTCCTTCCACGGATGCCCGCCTGCTTCGCCGCATGGTACGGGATTACCGCCTGCGTGCCTACTCGGCCCAGGATACCCTGCGCTCATGGAAGAAGGTCCGTATGGGCGAGGAGATGAACATCTATCCATTCCAGGAGGATGCGGATGCGGTGTTCAACTCGGTTCTGATCTATGAACTTGCCATCATCAAGCAGTTCGCGGAACCCCTCCTTCTGGGCGTGCGCACCAACGAGCCCGAGTACTATGAAGCCAAGCGCCTCATCAAGTTCCTGGATTATTTCGTTGGAATCGACCCCACGCCTGTTCCCGGCAACTCCATCTGCAGAGAATTTGTCGGCGGAGGCATTTTCCCGGTCTAAGCAGATCTAAAGTCGGATTTGACAAATCCAATTCCGGATACTATATTTTGTATGAATAAGCAGAGCAGATGATCGCGGTCCGGTTTTCCGGACTGAGGAAAGTCCGGGCTTCGCAGG
>DGRU01000186.1:0-666 GCA_002390025.1 Lachnospiraceae bacterium UBA4380 | reverse complement strand
CCAGTGCAACAGAAATATACCGCCGTCAGGACTCTATGTCCTGACGGTAAGGGTGAAAAGGCAGTGTAAGAGACTACCGTCTTTGTGGTAACACAAAGAGCCATGTAAACCCCATCCGAAGCAAGACCAAAACGAGGACTATGGGCTTGCCCGGTCCGTTCTCAGGTAGGTCGCTGGAGGCTGTCGGTAACGGCAGTCCAAGATAGATGATCATCCAAGACAGAACCCGGCTTACAGCTCTGCTTATCTTTTTTTACACAGGACCCCGCAGGGGTCTTTAGTCTGTCAAAGAAACATTTACAGATAGTTTTGATTAGTACATCTGACCGGCGTGAATAATCGGCCGGTTTTGTTCTTCATTGGATGTCATGCAGAACAGGAGGAAACAAAATGACGAAAATAGATATTGTCTCCGGCTTTCTCGGCGCCGGCAAGACCACACTGATCAAAAAGCTTCTCAAAGATGCTCTCGCAGGGACAAAGGTGGTCCTGATCGAGAATGAATTCGGCGAGATCGGTATAGACGGAGGATTCCTCAAGGAGTCCGGCATCGAGATCCGCGAGATGAATGCAGGCTGCATCTGCTGCTCACTGGTCGGCGATTTCGGCACTTCCCTGCGCGAAGTCATGTCTGCCTATGCTCCCGAGCGCATCCTGATCGAGCCC
>DGRU01000045.1 GCA_002390025.1 Lachnospiraceae bacterium UBA4380 | reverse complement strand
AGGTGGGTCTGTACAGATAACCTTTTTGGTCTTTTCAGAGCTGCTTCCATGAAGAGCCGGACCGAACTGTCTGCAGCCCGGCTGTTCAGGGCGCAAAAGAAAATGCTTTTCCCCGATGAAAAATAGATGTATGATAGTAGTGATTGTTTATTCCCTATAAACGAGAACACCACAGGAGGTATGGAATGGTCAGGGAGAAGACGGATCACACTGCAGTCAATGAGGGACCGGCGTCCGGCGGCAGAACCGCTGCTGCTGACAGACGGCCGCTGACTGATCAGGGAAAACTCGTATATAAAGAAAAAAAGAGATGGGGATTTCTGGGACTTCCCTTTACTTTTACAACATATCTGCTCTACGAAAACGACATTCAGATCAAATCAGGTTTTCTGTCGTCTGTGGAGAATGACTGCTATATGTACCGCGTGATCGATGTGCAGCTCCGGATCAGCTTCCTGCAGAGGCTGTTCGGCCTGGGAACGGTGATCTGCGTCACATCGGATGCGACCAATAAGACGATCACTCTGAAGAATATCCGCCACGCCAGGCAGGTCAAGGATTTTATCTACCGTGCGTCCGAGGAAGCCAAGATCCGCAGAAGGACGGTGAATATGCAGAATATCGGTGCATTCGAAGATCTGGACGGGGACGGTATGCCGGACTGAGATCGGTGACTGACGCCGATTGATTCTGTCCCTGATGGATCTGTCCGCGCAGAGGGAGAGACACAATGGTTTTTTACGACAAATTGTATATCAGCCCGCTGATCCGGAATCCAAGGAAGATCAGGAGAGACCTGCAGAGAGGAAAGGGACATCTTTCCATCTATGTTCTGCTGCTGGCGCATGGTCCGGAAGGCGGACCGCAGCTGGAGATCATGCACTGCGCCAATCTTCAGACCAGATACTACAGAGCTCATCCGCCCTTTATCGTGGGGATCGCCAACGGCAGGGCTGACGCCGTGGAGATGGTCAATGACCTCACCAATGAAGCTTTTCAAATGACCGGGCAGTGGAGTGCCGCAAAGTACCTGGCGGACAGGACTGCTTTTCATTAATCAGTGCTAATAGGCTAATAGGAGAGTAACGGGCAATGGCAGTTTTTTTGACTGTGCTGAAAGTGCTTGGGATCGTGGTCCTGGTACTGCTGGCATTGCTTCTGATTCTGATGCTGCTCGTCCTTTTTGTACCTTTCCGGTATCAGTTTTCCGGCGGGATCAATGATCCCGAGGGAGATACCAGGGCTTTTCATCTGGATCCGAAAAAAGATATTTCCGCTGAGGGAAATGTCAGGTGGCTTCTGGGCGCTCTGAACGTCACGGGAGCCGTCGGAGGACAGGAGGAAGGATCCGGCGCAGCCCGCGTGGAACTGCGCATCTTCGGCAGAAAATATCCGATTGAAAAACTGCTCGGGAAGAAGGAAGAACTCAGAGAGGAAGAAAAGGAAGAGAAGCCGAAAGAACCTGAAGAAAAGAAGACGCTGGAAGAAAAGATCGAGGCGGCTCTGCAGCGTGTGGAGAGGCTGTCCCGCAGAATAGATGACGCGCTCCGCGCCCTGCAGACGGAATACGGCGTGCGGGCCAAGGAAGTGATCATTATGCGTATTCTGCATATGATCGAACAGTGCATGCCGACCCAGTGGGGACTGGCCGGCGTCCTGGGACTGGGAGATCCCGCCCGCAGCGCAAAGGTCTTTGCCGTCCAGGGATATCTGTACCCCCTCACGGCGGGACATGTTGCAATCGGAACCGATTATGAATTGTACCGGTATGATCTTCAGGGTGCAGCGAGAGGAAAGATCAGGATCATAACCTTTGTGTACGGGGGGATCCGGCTTCTGCTGAGCAGGGATGTGAGACGCCTGCTGCGCAGGCTCCGCCGAGGACCGGCCCCGGGCCATCGGTATACCAACGGAAATAATAAGCAGGCCATAGCGGCAGGAAATAATCAGGAAAGGATCAAATAGCGATGGAAGAGAAAAAGAACGGCAACGGAAATGGAAACGGCAACGGACTGAAGGCGAACGGATCCAAACAGAACAGCTTTAACCAGGTTCTTGAATCGCTGATGGAAGGCGCGCAGGGTGTGCTGACATCCAGGACCGTAGTGGGAGAGCCGATCACTGTTGGCGACACGATCATTATTCCTCTTTCTGATGTCAGTATCGGTGTGGGCGCAGGCTCCAACGGTGCAGACCGCAAGGATGGCGGCATGGGCGGCTTCTCCGCTAAAATGACCCCTTCCGCAGTTCTCGTGATCAAAAACAATATGACGAAAGTGGTCAATGTCAGAGACCAGACCAGCCTGACCCATATTATGGATATGATCCCCGAGGTCATCGACAAGATCCGCTCCCGCAACACCGAGATGATCTCGGATGAGGATGCTGCCACTGTCGCCTTCCCCGAAAGAGGAAAGAAGTAAGCTGCGGCAGGCCTGTCGGGATGTCCAAAGTCCGGCGCAGGGATCAAAATGCTGTCAGGGTGATCCAATTCAAAAGGGAAAAAAACTCCGGAGAATCTGTGCGGTTCCCCGGAGTTTTTAACAGCTTTTTGCAGCAAAAAAGATTCCGGATCATACAATCCGGAATCCTGAATTTTACATATTCTGTATTATTCATGTATTATGTAAGGCATTTCAGGCTTTGCTGAACTGACCTGCGGAGCAGGAGTTGAGAGTATTCCCGCCTCATTCGACGTGATTCGGGGCACGCCGCCGCCGGGTTTCAGTACCTTATGACAATGCCTTATGCACGCTCGACCTTACCGGAACGCATGCATCTGGTGCAGACATGAATCTTCTTGCTGCCGCCGGCAGTCTTTACAGCAATTCTCTGAACGTTCGCGTGCCAGACTTTATTAGATCTTCTATGTGAATGGCTGACCTGATTTCCAAAGAAAGCGCCTCTGCCGCAGATATCGCACTTGGCCATCTTAACACCTCCTAACCCTTTTAAATTCAGGTAATTATTCAACACCCCAACGGTCACGGGACCAGTACGGCTGTTTGAGAGAGCACCGCACACATGATCGGACCGCAGGCATCAATCATGGACGCGCATTCGCTATCGTGCCGAATAGTTACAAGTTCGGAAAAACAACATTAGTATATTATCAGAAACAAATGGCGATTGCAAGCAAAATATTTATGTGTTTTTTTAAAATGCTTTTCATTTGTATATTTTCTTTTTGCTGTCATTCAGTTATAATTTATCTGTCGATTTATGCGCGGAACTTTGCGCAGCCTTCCGAATGAATGTGTATATGAGTATGGCACAATCAGGAGGAAAACACAAAGAGAATCGGCAGCGGCACAGCATTTAAGCCGTCTTATGTGAAAAATGCGAATACACCGCTTGTGCGGTAATGAAAGGAGAACAACCTGAATATGAAGTCTTCTTACATGAATACGCATATGGGCAATATTTCGATTGACAACGAAGTGATTGCACAGTATGCAGGCAGTGTTGCCAATGAATGCTTCGGGATCGTCGGCATGGCCGGCGTCAATATGAAGGAAGGAATCGTCAATCTGCTCAAGAAGGATACCATGACCAAGGGCATTGACGTTACGCTCACCCCCAAGAACAAGCTGGTGATCGACTTTCACGTGATTGTCTCCTACGGTGTAAATATCACAACAGTGGCGGACAACCTGATTGAGAGTGTGCGCTACAAAGTAGAAGAGTTTACGGGTCTTGAGATAGAGAAGATCAATATCTACGTGGAAGGCGTCAGACTGATCGACTGATGACAGACAGTCGGGAAGTATCTGATCATTTAATAGCAGGAGGAGTATGCGGTGAGCATGAATGAAAATAAGCAAGCGGAGAACAATCGGTCAATTGACGCGGCACGCCTGATTGACCTTTTCCTCGCAGGTGCGGCAAATCTTGAAGCAGGGAAGGAATGGATCAACGAACTGAACGTCTTCCCGGTCCCTGACGGAGATACCGGCACAAATATGACACTGACCATCAAGTCGGCCGTCGCCGAGGTCGAGAATCTCGATGAGAATTCCCGTTCCATGCGCGATGTCTGCAAGGCTATTTCCTCAGGATCCCTGCGCGGCGCGCGCGGCAATTCCGGTGTTATCCTGTCCCAGCTTCTGCGCGGATTCGGCAAGGTCGTACGCGGTGAGAACGAGATCACCGTCCCGATCATTTCCGATTCCTTTGCAAGGGCTGTCGAGACAGCTTATAAGGCAGTCATGAAGCCCAAAGAGGGCACGATCCTGACGGTTGCCCGCGGTATTTCCGAGAAGGCAAAAGAGCTGGCTGATCAGGGCGTAGAGGATTTCGATACCTTTATACCCGAAGTTCTGGCCTATGGCGACGAAGTTCTGGCAAAGACCCCGGACCTTCTGCCCGTCCTCAAACAGGCAGGTGTTGTCGACAGCGGCGGTCAGGGACTGATCCAGTTCCTGAAGGGCTGCTATGACGGTTATCTGGGCAAGGAGATCGTCCCCGCAGCCGCACAGCCCGCAGAAGAAGCTGCGGCGGAAGCGCCTGCAGAACCCGAAGAGCCCGAGCTGAAGTATCTGTACAGCACGGCTTTCACCATTGTCCTGGACAAGGATTTCAACAAGGCTGCCGCCAAGAGTCTGCGCAAGTATCTGGAATCTCTCGGTGATTCCGTGATCTGCGAGCAGGCGGAGGAGACCGTTGTTGTACAGGTCCATACCAATGATCCCGGTCTTGCGATCCAGAAGGGTATTCAGTACGGCCAGATCAAGGGACTGGTAGTTGAGAATATGAAGCTCGAGAAGGCAGGCTCCGCCCAGGCTGCAGCCGAGACGGAAGCCCCCGCAGCCGCCGCATCCGCGGCCGCTGCAGAGCCTGAGCAAGAGATGCCCCACAAGGATACGGGCTTTATCACGGTATCTGTCGGCCAGGGTATTGAGGAGATCTTCCGCGGACTCGGCGTGGACTGCGTCATCTCCGGCGGTCAGACCATGAATCCCAGCACAGACGATATTCTCAATGCGGTCAGGAAGGTCAATGCGGACACGATCTATGTTCTGCCCAACAACAAGAATATCGTGATGGCTGCCAACCAGGCTGCAGATCTCTCCGAGGACAAAAAGGTCATCGTTATCCCCACTACCACGATTCCCCAGGGCATCACCGCGATTATCAATTTCGCCCCCGATCTGGGTGAGGAAGAGAACCGCGAGAACATGCTGGCCGGCATCGAGGCAGTCAAGAGTGCAGAGGTCACCTATGCAGTGCGCGATACAGTCATCAACGATGTCGAGATCCACAAGGATGATATGATGGGAATCGGCGATGCCGGAATCCTGGCGGTCGGCAAGGACCGCGACGAGACGGCTCTGGCCTGCCTGGAGAAGATGGTGGGAGAAGAGACAGAGATCATCAGCGTCTACTACGGCGATCAGGTCACAGAGGAAGAGGCTGAGAAGTTCCGCGAGAGCGTACTTGCCCGTTTCGAATCCTGTGATGTGGAGCTGCAGTACGGCGGCCAGCCCATCTATTCCTACATCCTTTCCGCGGAATAATCGGATATTACTCTGATCAATTATTGATAAATTATATGAAGACAATTATTCAATACCGGCCTTGAGGGCCGGTATTGATGTCTGTGGGAAAAGAGATGAGACTTGATACTTCTGTGCAGAAGCTGAAGGGCGTCGGCCCCAAAGCGGCGGAGGCTCTGGCCAAAAAGGAAATCTTTACAGTGGGGGATCTCCTGCGCTTTTATCCCGCCGAATATGACTTTTTTACAGAGCCGGAGACGGCTGCCGAAGCGCAGGCGGGGACTTTCTGCACCCTGCGTCTGACCGTGGTCGGAAGCGGGAGCACTTTCCGCAGGGGAGCCCGCGTGATTTCTCATTTTGAGGGATCTGACGGCACGGCAAAGGTCCGTCTGACCTTCTTTAATATGCCCTACGTCCGCCAGACGCTGACGGCGGGAGCCGCCTTTGTCTTTCGGGGGATCCTCAGACAGACCGGAAACGGCAGCAGGTATATGGAACAGCCCCGCTTTTACCCCCTGCCCCAGTATGAGCGCCTCATGGGGACCCTGCAGCCGCGCTACCGCCAGATCAGAGGAATCGGCGAGAGCAGGATGCGGACACTTCTGAAAACTGCCCTCGAGGAGACGCAGGGGCTGAATGACGATCTGCCGCAGAACATGCAGGAAAAATATGATCTCATCGGACAGCGCGAGGCAGTGAGGACCATTCACTTCCCTCCCGACCGCGCCAGTCTGCAGTCGGCGCGCCGCAGGCTTATTTTCGATGAGTTTTTTTCCTTTATTATCGGTATCCGCAGACAGAAGAGCGAGGAGGGGGAGCGCAGAAATCCCCGCCCCATGAAAGCCTCCATGAACAGCGGATGGTGCGGCAGACTTCTGCAGAGCCTTCCCTTTTCACTCACACAGGAGCAGGCGCGCGCCTGGCAGGAGATCAAAGGAGATCTGACCGGCCCGGTTCTGATGAACCGACTTGTGCAGGGCGATGTCGGTTCCGGCAAGACCATTCTGGCCTTTCTGGCCCTGGTCCTCTGCGCGGAAAACGGCCGCCAGGGCGCTCTCATGGCACCTACGGAGGTGCTGGCCCGCCAGCACATGGAGGGCTTCACCCGGTACATGCAAAATGCCGGCCTGCCCGTCCGGGCAGTGCTGCTGACCGGCGCCCTCAAACGGCAGGAGAGGAAAGAGGCCCTGCAGGCGATTGCTGACGGCAGCGCCCATGTCGTGATCGGAACCCACGCCCTGTTTCAGGACGCCGTGGAATTTCACGATCTGGGACTGGTCATCACAGACGAACAGCACCGCTTCGGCGTCCGCCAGCGCGCGGGACTTGCCGACAAGGGAGAGGATGTCCCTGTCCTTGTCATGAGCGCCACGCCAATTCCCCGCACACTGGCGATCATCCTCTACGGAGAACTGCAGGTCTCGTCTCTGCGCGAACTGCCGCCCGGGCGTCAGCCCATCAAGAGCCTTGCCATGCAGGATACCCGGCGCGGCAGTGCCTATCGCTTCATTCTCTCGGAAATTAAAAAAGGAAGACAGTGCTACGTGATCTGCCCCGCCGTGGAAGAGGGCGAGATGCAGGAAATCGAGAACGTCAGTGATTACACCGAAAAACTCAGCGCCGCCCTTCCCTCCAGTCTTCGGATCGCCTCCATGACGGGCCGCATGCGCCCGGAGGAGAAAACTGCTGTCATGGATGCATTTTCCGCGGGAAGTACCGACATTCTGGTCTCCACCACAGTCATCGAAGTGGGCATCAACGTTCCCAATGCCACCGTCATCCTCATCGAGAATGCCGAGCGCTTCGGCCTCTCCCAGCTCCATCAGCTGCGGGGACGCGTCGGCAGGGGACAGGAGCAGTCCTACTGTATTTTCCTCTACCGCGGCAGGGAAAAACCCGAACGCCTTGCAATCCTGGAAGAGAATTCCAACGGCTTTTCCATTGCGGAGCAGGACCTCAGGACCCGCGGCCCTGGCGACCTCTTCGGTGTGCGCCAGAGCGGCCTGCCCCAGTTCACCCTGGCGGACCTCTACGAAGACGCGGATGTATTGAAGGAAGCTGCCGCCTGCGCGGAGGAGATCCTGAGGGAAAATCCCGGATACCGGTGCGCGGAGGAGAGGGTGGTGGATTATTCTACCATTTAATTTTGTCGAGGAGGGACGAATCTGCGGCTGCACCTCTCTTAGCCGACCCGCTGCCGATACATATTGACTTTCCGATAATCAAAAGATATTATGTACTTTAACTGTGCCGTAAAGGGCATGGAATTTGCAGAAAAATGTTTTCTGACACAGACTGTGCATCAGGCTGTGCTGCTTGACAGGAGGACAATGCAATGCCTAGAGTGGCTGTTATAACAGACTCCAACAGCGGGATCACCCAGATGGATGGAAAAAATATGGGAATCAGCGTGCTGCCCATGCCCTTCACCATCGATGACAAGACTTACTATGAAGACATCAATCTCACCAGAGAGGAATTCTTCCAGATGATGGCGGACGGCAGGGACATTATGACAAGCCAGCCCTCTCCCGGTGATGTGATGGATCTGTGGGACAAGGCTCTGGAAAAAAATGACCAGGTTGTCTATATTCCCATGAGCAGCGGTCTGTCCAGCTCCTGCCAGAATGCACGTATGCTGGCCAACGATTATAAGGGACGGGTTTTTGTCGTCAACAATCAGCGCATCTCCGTCACCCAGAAGAGATCCGTCCAGGATGCCATGAACATGGCCGAGAACGGATATGACGCTGCGAGGATCCGCGATATCCTTGAGCGCGAGCGCATGGACGCGAGCATCTATATCATGCTCGATACCCTCAAATATCTGAAAAAGGGCGGCCGTATCACTCCTGCGGCAGCGGCGATCGGCACACTGATGCGGATCAAGCCCGTTCTGCAGATCAAGGGAGAGCGCCTGGATGCCTTCTCCAAGGCCCGCACCCTCGCGCAGGGCAAGCAGACAATGATCAATACCATTCATCACGATATCGAGACCCTCTACGGAGGCATCGAGAAGGGTGAGGTCTTTACCTATGCCGTTCACGCCCAGGTCCCGGAGGCTTTCTCTGTTTTCAAAAAGGAAGTGGAAGCTGCTTTCCCCACTCTGCCGGTCGAAGAAGGCCAGCTCTCTCTGAGCGTCTGCTGCCACATCGGCCCCGGCGCCCTGGCAATGGCCACCGTGAAGAAATGTAAGTATCTCAAGTAATCAAAGATGCCTGTACAGCGGTGAACAAGCGTCACCTCTCAGGAGAATTTAGTTTATATGGCAAATCAACAAGAACAATACGGGGCCGAAAGCATCAGAGTGCTGGAAGGCCTTGAAGCTGTGCGCACAAGGCCGGGAATGTATATCGGCAGTGTGTCCACACGCGGTCTCAACCACCTGATCTACGAGATCGTCGACAACTCCGTCGATGAGCATCTGGCGGGCTATTGTGACACCATCACAGTGACGCTGGAGGCCGACGGGTCCTGTACGGTCTCTGACAACGGCCGCGGCATCCCAATCGGGATGCATGAGAAAGGGGTCAGCGCGGAACGCGTTGTTTTCACGACCCTGCACGCGGGCGGCAAATTTGACAACAATGCATACAAGACGAGTGGCGGCCTGCACGGCGTGGGATCCAGTGTCGTCAACGCGCTCTCTGAGAAAATGATCGTCACGGTCACCAGAGACGGATATGTTTATGAGGACCGCTATTCAAGGGGCGAACCGCAGCTGGAACTGAAGGACGGACTGCTGCCGGTCATCGGAAAAGCCCAGGGGAGCGGGACCCGGATCAATTTCCTTCCCGATCCGGAAATTTTTGAAAAGACACGATTTAAGGAGGAGGATGTCAAGAGCCGTCTCCATGAGACCGCCTACCTGAATCCGGGCCTTACAATCGTTTACAAAGATCTGCGGGGCGAAGAGCCCGAGGAGATCACATACCACGAGCCGGATGGAATTGCCGGCTTTATTCGTGCGCTCAACCGCAAAAAAGAGGCAGTCACGGATATTATCAGCTTCAGCGGCGAGTCGGAGGGCATCCAGATTGAGATCGCTCTTCAGTATGTCAATGAATTTCATGAAAATGTGCTGGGCTTCTGCAACAACATCTATAATGCGGAGGGCGGCACACACCTGACCGGCTTCAAGACTGCCTTTACCCAGGTCATCAATACCTATGCCAGGAGCCTGGGCACGCTAAAAGACAAGGACGCCAACTTCACCGGCGCGGATATCCGCAACGGCATGACGGCGGTCATCTCCATCAAGCATCCGTCTCCCCGCTTCGAGGGACAGACCAAGACCAAGCTGGACAATCAGGACGCCGCCAAGGCGGTGGCCCAGGTGGCCGGCGAGGAGATCGTGCGCTTTTTTGACAGAAATCTGGATACGCTCAAGTCTGTCATCGGCTGTGCCGAGAAGGCGGCAAAGATCCGCAAGGCGGAGGAGAAGGCCAAGACCAATATGCTCACAAAGCAGAAATTCTCCTTTGACTCCAACGGAAAGCTTGCCAACTGCACGAGCAAGGACCCTTCCAAGTGCGAGATCTTCATTGTGGAGGGCGATTCCGCAGGTGGCAGTGCCAAGATGGCGCGGGACCGCATGTACCAGGCCATCCTGCCCATCCGCGGCAAGATCCTGAATGTGGAGAAGGCCAGCATCGACAAGATCCTGGCCAATGCCGAGATCAAGACCATGATCAATGCCTTCGGCTGCGGTTTTTCGGAAGGCTATGGCAATGACTTCGACATCAGCAAGCTCCGCTACGACAAGATCGTCATCATGGCGGATG
>DGRU01000021.1 GCA_002390025.1 Lachnospiraceae bacterium UBA4380 | reverse complement strand
GCCTCCTCCTCATCTTTTTTCAGCATCTCATCGATCAGATCCGCCTTTTTCAAGGTGGAAATGCGCCTCATTCCCCTGTTTTTCGCAATCTCCCGAAGGTCATGCAATGATATGGATTCATATCTCTCTCTTGTCATTCAAATTCCTCCAAATATGATAAAGACTGCGTCTGAGCGCAGGGCAGCATGGCGCCCTGCCGCTTCCGGCAATCTGTGCATTCAAAAATAAAATGTACAATCCTGTAAAAAAGCATAGACCGGGCCGGTCTGACCCTCCTGCAAAAAAAGAACTGCACACATACCATGCATGAAAAGACATGGCCGTTTGATCAGACAAAAAATAAAAAACAGCTGATAAAAAACTTATGGTAAAAAAAACCACACTCTCCCGAAGAGAGCTCTTTTTTTAAAAAATAGTGGAAAAAAAATGCCGATTGATAAGTAAGAATCGCAAGTCCTGCCGCGTCATGCCCGTCTCAGGAATACACTGCGGACACAACTGCTGCGGCCCCGCGGCATGCGGATGATTTGATTACAGATCCGGCAGAAACACCGCAGGCGCGGCGTTCAGCTTTTCACACAGAAACAGTCCATTCTGCTTCAAATGATGTCTTGATTCATGAGCATTATAGTCCAGTCAAAATAGATTTTCAATGAGATATTGATAGATATCCGTGTTTTTTTCCTTCCATTTGTCCGCGATGGCGGCGGCGGAGGCCGCATCCGGCACGGCGATCTTGACCTCCAGCAGGGTCCTGTCCTTCTCGCGGACAGACATGCGCACCTCATAGACACCCGAGGTCATGCGCTCATAGACGGCCCGGACATCGCGGTCCTCCCGGATCCTGCGTCCGTTTTCCGCGAGCCAGCGGTCCACCTGGTCCCTGATCCCGGAGCTCAGCTGCATGCCGAAAAAGCCCAGGGTCTCCCGCCCGGCGTCTGTCAGATGCATGAACCTCTTGTCCCCCTCCATATAGACCCGGACCAGGCCCTGTTTTTCCAGCTGGTCGAAGCTCTCCGCCAGGGAGACGAAATTGGCATAGCCGCTCTCCAGGAGGAAGGTGGACAGCATGGGCTGGGTCACATCTCCCTCCGCCCGGTCCAGGGCATATAAAATGATCAGCTTATATACAGTAAATGCTTCATACATGATCAGACCTTCTTTCCAACCATACCGCTCCCGGGAGCGGCACCCTTCACTGTTTCCGAGGAGGCTGACAGTGAAGGATCACAGGAGCTTTGGACCGTCCCGCGGCACAGGGACCGGAGTGAAAGTGAAGTCCGCCTCACTCCCGGTCCAGAAGCTCCTCCGGCCTCCGGTAGCGCTCATCACCCGTCAGTCCGTAGAGGCGGTCGCGGATCTTCTGCTCATAGCCGTTCTGGGAGGGCTCGTAGAGGTGCTCCCCGCGGACGGCCTCGGGCAGATAGGGCTGGCCGCTGTAGTGGTCCCTGTAGAGATGGGCGTACTGGTAGCCGATCCCCCGGCCCAGCTTCCCGGCGCCTCCGTAATGGGCGTCCTGCAGATAGGGCGGGACCGGCAGGTTCCCGGTCCTTCTGACCAGATCCTTTGCGGCAAAGATCGCGTTGACGGCAGCATTGCTCTTTGGGGCGCTCGCGACATAGGAGGCCGCCTGGGCCAGGATGATCTGGGCCTCCGGCATGCCGATCCGCTCGCAGGCCAGGGAGCAGGAGACCGCCAGGCTGATCGCCTGAGGGTCCGCGTTGCCAACATCCTCCGAGGCGCAGATCATGATCCTGCGGGCGATAAACTTGGGATCCTCTCCTGCCTGCAGCATGCGCGCCAGATAGTAGACAGCCGCGTCGGGATCCGATCCCCGCATGCTCTTGATAAAGGCGGAGATGGTGTCGTAGTGATTGTCGCCGCCCTTGTCATAGCGGGGCGCGCGCCGCTGGATACATTCCTGGGCGATCTCCAGGGTGATCCTGACCTTTCCGTCCGCCGAGGGTTCTGTCGTCAGAATGCCCAGCTCCACTGCACTGAGCGCCCGCCTGGCGTCCCCTTCGGAGACGTCCGCCAGAAAATCCGCCGCATCCTCGTCGATGGCGGCATTGTACATGCCCATTCCCTTGTCTGTATCATAGACGGCGCGCAGGATCAGAGCCCGCACATCCGCCTGTGAGAGGGGTTTGAGTTCAAAGACCGTCGATCTGGAGATCAGCGCCCCGTTCACCTCAAAATAGGGATTCTCCGTAGTCGCGCCGATCAGAGTGACCGTGCCGTCCTCGACAAAAGGCAGCAGGTAGTCCTGCTGGGATTTATTGAAGCGGTGGATCTCATCGATGAAGAGGATGGTCCTTTTCCCGTACATGCCCAGACGGTCTTTCGCCGCCTTTACCGCCTCCTCCATGTCCTTTTTGCCGGAGGTCGTGGCATTGAGCTGGACAAACTCCGCGCTCGTGGTGTTGGCGATCACCCGGGCGAGCGTTGTCTTGCCCGTCCCGGGAGGCCCGTAAAAAATAAGCGACCCCAGCTTGTCCGCCTGGATCGCCCTTCGAAGAAGACGACCCTTTCCGATAATATGCTCCTGCCCGACCACTTCGTCGAGCGTGGCGGGGCGGATCCTGGAAGCCAGCGGAGATTCCGTCTGCTGTTGTTCCTGCCGCATGTAATCAAATAAATCCATAGTGATACTTTCTCCGAAAAAGCAATCCCCGCTGTAACGAGGGGCCTTCTTCTCTTATCTGTAGTTACTTCCCTTCCGCAAGCCTTTGGGATAATGGTTTTTCAATATTCCTCCATTGACTTTGCCCCAGCCTGCACTGCTGCCATCCATCAGAACCAGAGTCCAGCCTTTTTTTTGCTCTGCCCCGACACTCACAGACTCTCCGCGTATCCAAGCATAAGCCTGCGGCGAATCTCCTGCAAATTCAACATGCCTGGACACCTCATTCCCGCCAAGTGCCATTGCAAGGGCATGAGAAGGTTCGAATCGTCCCCTGTTCACCGTGCCGAGATGAAGTCCCGCACGCAGAACACGGAGTCCTTCCAGCGACAGGCCTGCTGCCGGTGACGGCAGTCCAAAGAGTGCGCTGCCGAACGTGCACAGTCTTTCTCCGCCAATCTTTGTCACGGCATCCGGTGCGTCGGAGGGAATCAGATTGTCCCTGCAGAATTCCTCCCACATATGCTGCGCTTCCTTCAGTGACAGGTCCCCGCTGTTCCTTTTCCCTCCCCGCTGTGCTTTGTTTTTTCCTTTTTCTTTTTTCTTCCGTCTCTCTTCCTTACCCGCATCGCCTGCCTGTGCCATGCTGTCCCGGCTGTTGACGGAAGCATCGATCTCCGCCAGGGTATCAGCCGTCGATGCCTGCGGACCGTCTTTTCTCAGGACAGCGGCAAAATGCCCCTCTCCGTTTAGAAGATGAGGCCAGAGCCGAAGGGTTCCGCGAAGCTGTTCGGCCGCCTTCAGGCCTTCTTCTCCAAAACTGTCAGGCTCGATTCCGGCAGCGGAAAGCCACTCCGGTCTCCCGCAGGCAAATCCCCACTCCTCTGCCCTGATGCCGGGCAGGTCCGGAATGCTGACAAGGGAAAAGTCGGGATGCTCCATGAGGAAGCGGAAGATCACTCCCTCATTCTCCTCAGGAGAAAAGGTGCAGGTGGAGTAGACAAGCCTCCCCCCGGGCCTGAGCATGGATGCAGCTTCCTCCAGGATCTCTGACTGTCTCTGCGCACACATCCGCACATTCTCCAGGCTCCAGTTGGTCAGGGCCTCCTCTTCCTTGCGGAACATACCCTCACCGGAGCAGGGGGCGTCTACGACGATCCTGTCAAAAAAGCGCGGAAAACGTGAAGCCAGCCGCTGCGGAGATTCATTGGTCACCAGCGCATTGCGTACGCCCATGCGCTCCAGGTTGGAAGACAGGACTTTGGCACGCTCCGGATGGATCTCATTGGCCACAAGAATCCCTCTGCCCTGAAGAGAGGCCGCAAGTTTCGTGCTCTTGCCGCCCGGCGCAGCGCACAGATCCAGCACGCGTTCTCCGGGCTGCGCATCGCAGAGCACAGCGGGAGCCATGGCGCTGGCCTCCTGGATATAGTACATGCCCGCCTCGTGCCAGGGCAGACGTCCCGGCCTGAAGTCCTCCGGATAATACAGTCCATCTGGCTCCCAGGGAACGGGCTGCAGATCCGGGTACTGCGGGCGGATGTCTCCTTGCTGCTCCGAATCCTCTGTTTTGATTTTTGATACTGCGGCAGCAGCTTTTCTGAGCAGATCCCCTGCCGCCCTGCGGTCCGCTTTCAGCGGATTCAGGCGCAGTGAGTAAAGGCGTTTTTGTCCGTAACAGGACAAAAACGCCGCATATTCTTCCTCTGTCAGAAGCTGCCGCATCCTGCTCAGGAATTCATCCGGAAGCAGGCCGGATAAGATTTCAGCACTGTCACACATAGCAATTTCTTTCCACATAAAGGTTAAACGGAAAGCTGAACTTCTATTTCCAGCCGGAATCTCCCCTGGCGATCTCCGCGATCTGCTCGACCGCATCGACAGCACCTGCCTGAGTACCGCTGCTGTCTGCAGAACGGGGATGCAGGTCCAGGATCCGCTGGTTTCTGCTGCCTCTGTATAAAAGAGTGATGTCCTTCTCTGCCAGAAGGAAACGACCGTCCACAAGAACATCGATCAGAGACAGCATCTCATCTGTATGGGAGGTATATTTGTCCCCGCCGTGAAGCAGGTCCCTCTCATAAGTATAGCCGGTGTAGCACCAGACACTCTTCCCGGGATAAATCTGTTTCACTTTCCTCAGAAGGCCCACCAGGACCGCCTGGTTTTCCGGTTCAAAGGGCTCCCCTCCCAGCAGTGTCAGTCCTTCGATATATTCCGGCATCAGGAGCCGAAGGATCCGGTCCTCGGTCTCCAGGGTATAGGTGCGGCCATAGTCAAAGTCCCAGGTCTCAGGATTGAAGCATCCCGGGCAGGCATTGCGGCAGCCTGATACAAACAGGCTGACGCGCACGCCGGGGCCGTTTGCTATATCATATTCCTTGATTTCTGCATAATTCATTTACAGAGATCCCTTCACTGAGCGAGAATTTTTTCGGAAGCATCCAGAGCAGAGGCGATGACCTGGTCCATGTCGTAGTATTTGTACTCACCCAGACGTCCGCCGAAGATGACTTTGTCCTCTCCTGCCGCGAGCTCTTTGTACTGCTCATAGAGTTTTCCGTTCTTCTCGTCATTCACAGGGTAATAGGGCTCATCGCCGGGCTTCCAGGTAGAGCTGAATTCACGGCTGATGACAGTTTTGGGAAGATCGTTTCCGTCGTCATCCTTGCCGAACTCAAACCACTTGTGCTCGATGATCCTTGTCCAGGGAGTCTCTCTGTCTGTGTAGTTGACGGCAGCGTTGCCCTGGAAATTGGGTATATCCAGAAGCTCTGTCTCAAAGCGGACACTGCGGTACTCCAGTGTCCCCAGCTTGAATCCATAGAAAGCGTCAATTGCACCCGTGTAGATGACCTTGTCCGCCATGGCATCCCATGCCGCGCGGTCTTCCAGATAGTCGCAGCCCAGACGGACTTCGATCCCGTCAAGCATATTGGCCACCATCTTTGTATAGCCGCCCACAGGGATTCCCTGGAAGAGGGCATTGAAATAGTTGTTGTCAAAAGTCAGGCGTACGGGCAGGCGCTTGATGATGAAGGCGGGAAGCTCTGTGCAGGGACGTCCCCACTGTTTTTCTGTATATCCCTTGACCAGCTTCTCGTAGATATCTGTGCCAATCAGACTGATGGCCTGCTCCTCCAGATTTTTCGGCTCTGTGATGCCGGCCGCCTTTTTCTGCTCTTCGATCCTGGCCGCCGCTTCCTGCGGTGTCACCACGCCCCACATCTTATTGAATGTGTACATATTGAAAGGCAGGGAATACAGTTCGCCGTGGTAATTGGCCACGGGCGAATTTGTGAAGCGGTTAAATTCCGCGAAACGGTTTACATAGTCCCAGACCCTGCGGTTATTTGTATGGAAAATATGTGCGCCGTATTTGTGCACATGGATTCCCTCTACTTTTTCGGTATAAACATTTCCGGCAATATTGGGGCGTCTGTCGATCACAAGAACGCTTTTTCCCGCAGCCTTCGCCTCATGTGCAAATACTGCACCGAAAAGGCCCGCGCCCACGACCAGAAAATCATATTTACTATTCTCCGACATCTTCCTCTCTCCTGTATGCTGTATGTCTGCTGCCTGTCTGTTTTCTGTCTGTTTTCTTCTGCCTGCTGACAACTCACTCTTTCCGGATCCTGGCCGCACAATTTTGCGGCAGCACATGCTCCGCATGAGCATAAGGTGTTTTCGCGGAGGCGAAAACGGTGAAATGATCATGCGGTCTCAAGCACATCAGCCTCCAAAATGGAAGGTTTCCGCAAGTCCTTTCCAGAGCTTGTCCTTTTCGCTGAGATTGAGCGGTGTTCCGTCCTCGAGCACATAGCCGTCACTGTCAGCGGTTCCCGGATAATCGCCGCGAAGCTGGGGCCATTCAATTCCGATTTCCGGATCATTCCAGGCAAGACCGCCTTCATCACCGGGGTGGTAGAAGTCTGTCACCTTGTAGCAGAATTCCGCCGTCTCACTCAGGACAAGGAAACCGTGGGCAAAACCCTCGGAGATATAGAACTGTTTTTTGTTTTCTTCGGACAGAAGGATTCCGTGCCATTTTCCGTAGGTCGCACTGCCCTCGCGCAGGTCAACTGCCACATCAAACACCTCTCCGCGGATGACCCTCACCAGTTTCCCCTGGGGGAACTGTTTCTGAAAATGAAGCCCTCTGAGGACACCTCTTTTAGACATGCTCTGGTTATCCTGGACAAAAACCATGTCCAGTCCCGCCTCATGCATGTCATTCTGATTATATGTCTCCATAAAATATCCTCTGCTGTCGCCGTGTACAGTCGGCTCAATGACATAGAGGCCTTCGATTTCTGTTTTTGTCACCTTAATCTGTCCCAAAACTGTCTCCCTCCTCCCGGATCACAGAAAATGATGTCCGGTACAAATCAGATACTCTCGTTTACAGGTCCTGCAAATCATCTCTTTTTTCGCGGTGATCAGATCATCCCCGCTGTGCGGAGCGCTTCCAGATATCTGGCAAGTGCATCCTTCCAGTCCGGGAGGGGCTCAAAGCCGTTCTCCACAAGACGGGATTTGTCAAGGCGGCTGTTAAAAGGTCTTGCCGCCTTTGAGAGACCGTATTCCTCTGTCGTCACAGGAATCACATTGGTGGTATACCCGGCCTGCCTGTAGATTTCACAGGTAAAATCATACCAGGAAATATATCCGCCTTCGTTGGTGGCATGGTAATAGCCGTACTTTTCCGTCTCGATCATATCGACGAGGAGACGGGCAAGATCAAGGGTATAGGTCGGTGTGCCGATCTGGTCGTTGACGACCCTGACCGTGTCATGAGTCTTACCGACATTGAGCATGGTCTTGATAAAATTCTTTCCGTTTACGCCGAAGACCCAGGCGATCCTTACTATAAAGTATTTATCCAGAGTGCCTGCAACAGCAAGTTCACCCTCCAGCTTGGTCTGTCCATAGACATTGAGGGGCTTGTAGTCCTTGCAGTCCGGTTTCCAGGGCTCTGTCCCCTGTCCGTCGAATACATAGTCCGTACTGATGTAGACCATCTTGCAGTCAATCTCTTTGCATGCCCTGGCAATATTGGCAGTGCCGCCGCCGTTGATGGCACGCACTTTTTCGATTTTGTCCTCGTCTTCGGCAAGATCCACAGCCGTCCAGGCAGCGCAGTGCACCACGACATCGGGTCGGCAGTCACTGATCACTTTCCGCACGGCAGCAGAGTCTGTAATATCAAGCTGCACATAGGGCATGGCGGTGACTGCCGTCCCGTCCTGCGCACCGGCATAGGAAGGAGCGATATCGCTTCCAATCCCCTCATATCCTCTGGCATAGAGCTCATTCATCACATCGTGGCCAAGCTGGCCGCCGACACCTGTCACAAGAACCTTCATCCTGTATTACCCTCTTCTCTGTTTTGTAATAATAGCGGCGAATTCACTTCGCACCCGCGGCAGCCGCAGGATCAGCGATTGCCGTACATCTGCTCATAATAGTTCTGATAATCGCCGTCGATGATCGGCTGCCACCAGGACTGGTTGTCAAGATACCAGCGGATGGTCTTTTTGATGCCATCTTTAAACATGGTCTCAGGAAGCCATCCCAGCTCATTGTGGATCTTGGTGGGATCGATGGCATAGCGCATATCGTGGCCTTTGCGGTCCGTGACATAGGTGATCAGGCTCTCGGGCTTGCCGAGTTCCTTGCAGATCAGCTTCACGATATCAATATTTCTCATCTCGTTGTGGCCGCCGATATTGTAGACTTCACCCACACGGCCCTTGCGCATAACCAGATCGATGGCCTTGCAGTGATCCTCGACATAGAGCCAGTCGCGGACATTGAGTCCCTCGCCGTAAACAGGGAGAGGCTTATCGTGCAGGGCATTGATGACCATCAGGGGAATCAGCTTCTCCGGGAAGTGATAGGGTCCGTAGTTGTTGGAGCAGCGGCTGATGGAGACAGGAAGACCGTAGGTCCTGTGATAAGCCAGGACAAGGAGGTCTGCTCCCGCCTTGGAGCTGCTGTAGGGGCTGCTGGTATGGATGGGCGTCTCCTCTGTGAAGAAGAGGTCGGGACGGTCGAGCGGCAGATCGCCGTAGACTTCATCCGTGGAGACCTGATGGTAGCGGGTGATACCATACTTGCGGCAGGCATCCATCAGGGTGGAAGTGCCGATGATATTGGTCTGCAGGAAAATCTCGGGATTTTCGATGGAGCGGTCTACGTGGGACTCGGCCGCAAAGTTCACGACGATGTCGGGCTTCTCTTCTTCAAAAAGCTTATCGATGCCCTCACGGTCGCAGATATCCATTTTGACAAAGCGGAAATTCGGCTTATCCATCACCGGCGCAAGGGTGGAGAGATTGCCCGCATAGGTCAGCTTGTCAATACATACGATCCGGTCCTCCGGATGCTTTTCCAGCTCATAAAAGACAAAGTTGCTTCCAATAAATCCGGCTCCTCCAGTCACAATTATAGTCATTTCAAATTCCTCCTACTCTTCTTTTTCTTTCATCAGGAACTCGTTCTTCTCCTCCTTCAGGGAGACACTCTGTGCAAGCTCCTTAACCTTTTCCTGCAGTTCGGAAATTTCCAGTGTCATCAGGAACATCTTAATGATCAGAATCAAAATTATCCCCGCCACTACCAGGTTTGCCGGCGAGCGGACACCCAGAAGTTTTGAGAAGAAATAAATGATATCCGGAAATACTGCAATAACAACCAGCACAAAAGAAAACAGGATCCAGAAAATAGTGGAATCTATCTGCACTTTCTTTTTTCTGATTTTACGAAGCATGGAGATCATGGTGACGACGGCTCCCACGATCAGAATGATTCTAAGCTGAATAGACATTGTAATCATAATAATACCTTTCCGCGGCAGTTACCTTGCATTCTGAATCACCAGGATCGAGATGAGCATTCTGGTCATATACATGATGGACTTCATCATATTCAGATAGCTCTCTCCTGCGATCCTCTCATCCATCTGAACCTGGATCTCCTTGATCGGGACTTTCTTTTTTGCCAGATATGAGATCGTGTCGGGTTCCGGGCCGTAATTGATATTGGCGGCAAGGTCCCGGCAGATTTTCCTGCTGTACAGACGCATTCCGGAAGTCGGGTCGGCGATCTTCAGGCCGGATGCAATCCGGACCGCCCAGGAAATCAGCCTGCTGCCGATCATCCTGGCGGAAAAAGGTTTCTTCTCGGTCACAAACCTGGAACCGATCACTACATCGTACCCTTCCTTCATGGTCTTGTACATCTCATCGATATATTCGGGACGATGCTGTCCGTCGGCGTCAAACTGCATGGCACATTCGTATCCTTTGTAGTAGGCATACTTCATTCCGGTCTGGAATGCGCCCGCTAGTCCCAGATTAACCGGATGGTCCACCACATTGTATCCGCGTCTGTGACAGATTCCGGAGGTATCATCGACAGAACCGTCATTGATCACAACATAGTCAAATTGAGGATAGTTGGTGCAGATGTTCTCGACTACACGCTCTATATTCTCTTCCTCATTAAATGCCGGAATAATCAGCAGCAATTTATTCATCTGTAACCTCTGCATTCTCTTATGATTTGTTTGATTTTTCAGCATTCTGGTAGAGCCGGTTGATCTTTTCGGCGATGGGGTCAGGCCAGAATTTTTTCAGCATAAAGAGGTCTTCCTGCGTTCGGGAAGACGATTCGATGATCTCAGTCGTCGTCGACCCCACATGGATCCGATGGCCCATCAGTGCCTTGCTCTTATAGACAAAATCACCGTGCATTCCCGCCGCAAGGGCCCATGCCTGCCAGTCGATATTACTCTTCATTCCCTTCTGGAAAAGGGTGTAGGGGAGATTGTCCCGCACATAGGTGACTGACGGGCAGCAGATGGGATTTCCCAGGGCCAGGACACTTCTCTTTACGGCTTTCCGGCCGCTCAGGCCCGGGACCAGCAGGGGCGCCAGCATGATCTTTTTAATGCGGAGATTCAGATTCCGGGATACAGCCTGCCCGTCCCGGATCTCATAGTAATCGGAGAAAAACAGGAGCGGCCTGTTCCTGCCGTCCAGCATCCGGACCGCAGTCTCCGCATATGCGGGGTCGTAAACATCGTCCTGATGGGCGATCGTCACATATCGGGTATCCGCCTGGTGATAGGCATAATTCCAGTCACCCGCAATATCAGAGGCGAGCCCCGAGTACTTGAGCTCCAGTCCGTATTTTTCGGACATCTCCCTGATCAGAGGCGTATCTGTCGAAGTTGCGATCAGGACCCTGCTTGAAGCAGTCTGGTTCAGAACCGACTGAATACACTCTTCAAGGAAGGGGCTCTCTTTGTAGGCGCATATAACAAATGTGTGATTTAATTCATTTTTCATAATATATATCTTCTATTCCGGATGTCCGGATATTGCAGTAACTGTGATCCGCAAACAGGTTTGTGTCCGCAGAAAGACTGCGGGCTAATGAAAAAATACCAGAATACGCAGTGTTATGCAAGGTTTCTGCAGGGGCAGTTTTACGTGATCACATTATCGATCACAGCACATGCAAATGTTGAGATCATCAGATTGCAGAATGTGACAAACAATAAAATATCCGCTATCCAGACAAGCTTCTGATCATCCGAGTTTTTGCGCACGATCATCCTGTTGTGCAGGCACAGGAAAGGCAGGATCATATAGGGCAGGTAATATCTACCCTGAAGTCCCTCGATGATCTCGCTCCCCTTTTCAGTCCATGAGAGCAGCATGGAGGCACTGATCAGGCCGATGCCTGCTGCTGTAAAGAGCATGATAAAGATCTTGTGGCTGCGGGAAAAGCGCTCGATATCATTCTCCCTGGCCAGAGAGGTAATGATAAGCAGGATAATGAAGGCGATGATCACGACCCAAGGTGCATTGACCTCCTGCTGGGCAATGTTGATTCCGAACATATCCCCCATGAGATTCTGTCCGTGTATGACCGCTGTCTTCTCAAATACCCGCACCAGATTTCCCGGATCCGTAAAGAAGTCGGACAGAGTGTACAGCACGGCCTGTCCTTCACCCTTCAGGGCGCTGCCGGAACTTCTGGACAGAATTCCCGAAATCCTGACAATGAACTTAAATGAGTATACCAGAAGGACAGAGGCATAGATACAGCCTGTGATTTTTGCCCAGAAGATTTTTTTCTTTTTCCGCATATAGGGAAGCAATACCAGCAGTCCCAGAAGAGGCAGATAAACACCGCCTTTATTACAGGACAAAAACCATGCGCTGGTCGTGACCACGAACAGTTCGCAGATGCTGATCTCTTCTTCATAGAGGATATACAGCGAATATGCAAGAAAAAGATAGACCGCCGCAATAATCATCCCGTCATAGGAACAGGAGATGTTCTGATTGATCATTTTTGGCAGCAGGCCTATGATGGCAAATACACCTTTCCCGAACGGAGCCTTGCGGATGGCAACGAACATGAGCAGGGATACCACCAGAATATTAAGCCACCTGGCCATCATGATCATTGTCAGAAGATTCCTGCCCAGAAGTCTGCCGACCGTAAAGCCGAATGCTCCCGGCAGATAGTTTAAGACGGTCACATTATCAACCGCATTGCGCGCATAGGCAGGGACAAGGTCCGTATTCTCTCCCGCTCCGTCGAACAGCTTCTCCGACATCTCGCAGTACATATAGGCAGACAGGGACATAGTATTGCTCACAGAGGCATCGACGTCACAGGCCCGCTTATAGATCCTGCTGGGTCCCGGAATATCACTGATCCCAAGGAACTGATTGGAAAGCCGGTAGATGGAGTCAACATGCGTGCGTTCGTCAGGGACACAATAGGGCGGCACGATCAGGCTGAACAGAAGGCCCATCGACAGCGCGCTCACCAGGAAAACATATTCGATCTTTACAGAAAAGATATGGATCAGGAGACCGATCCCCAGTACAGCGATCATCATGCCGACAACGATCATGAAATACCAGCTGCTGACTCCTTCATTTACATTAAATAAGGTGACCATGCACAGAGCAGTCTTTTTCTCTTCTCCGTCGAGGGTCAAAAAGGAATTTGTACGGTTGGAGGAAGAGAGGCGGATCCCGTTCTCTCCCGTATCGGATGCCGTGATCACGACGCGGTAGTCCCTGTCTGCGGAATCGGCAATCTCCTTGCCGAAATCCAGCCAGACATAGGAATCCTGCTTGTTTTTGACCTGCTTGGATTTCACTCCGGGTGCGATAACCGTTTCAATCGAACTCAGGTACCCGACTTCGTATTCATTATCTGCCGCAAGTTCATCTGTCTCGTTATCATATACCTGCACATGCAGCGTCCCGTCGACATATTTGACAGTATCGGAGACATTCTTGAGACGTTCCTTCTCCTTTGCCGAGACATAAAAGGACTGCGTGTAGGGATCTTCATCATCCTCGTTGTTCTGGACAGCCAGTCCGATCCCCCGGAAATTACTCTTGTCTGTATGGATGATCTGCTCCACGACCGCATCATCCGTGACTGCGATGCGGGTTTTTAGATCATAGTCATCCATGCACACCATATCTGCATCATACCGCCTGCTGATCCGGCTGACCGAGTTCCAGTCTGCAAATTCCGCGAGAATGATCATGCCCAGGGCTGTGACCGCGATCACTGCCGCAACTTTCAGAGGGAACAGATCTCTGCGCACTATGGCACCTGCTCTTTCGCCTTTTTCCCTGATCCAGACAGCTATCCGATATCTTCTGTTAATAACGAGAAGGAAGATGCCGAGCGCAGCTTCGATCAAATAGAACAGGACAGGCCGCAGCAGATTCCATCTGTAGACCTTGTATCTGAAATCGAGGCAGAGTGTCTGTTCGGAGACCTCTCCGTCGAGAATGGTCACATTTTCATCCTGTGCCTCGTCAGACACTTCAAAAAAGACGCCCCGGTTGGTCAATCCTTCCGAATGCAGCCTGATGTGCACTTTTGTCCCTTTGGGGATTTTATCCTCAAAGGCAAAATACATAGCAGTGCTGTCCTTTTTGGTCAGCGGCTGATCAACGATCATAAAAACGGATTCCGTCAGCACTTCCTCTGTCTCGGCATCCGTAACCGTCATGATCATCTTCTCATCCGTAAAGATCAGGTTCAGTTCGTTCAAAAAGCCGTCAACAGCGGCGCCCCTCAGATGATCTTCATTGACTGTCACCACCATCTCGGCGTCCTGATTGTCATTGATCTCATAGACATCATCGCCCTGCCCGGCAAAGCTCCAGGTGGAAAATGACTGCGTGCCGGTAAAAGGCAGCTGAACTAACAGGAGTACGGTGATCACAATATAATACATGCAGAAAAAAGGACCTATTTCGCGCATTAACAGGCGCAGCTGCTCCCTGTTTTTGCCCGTCTTTTTTACAGGTCTGTTCTTCTGCGTATACTGGTGATGACTTTCCGGGTTTCTATTATCCATGTATTCACTCCATAACAGTGTTTATACTTCTTCATCAGTCATCCGGGTCTTTCCCGCATCTGTGCTGCTCCGGCAGATGTCACAGACGGGAAAGCGAATGAAATATCTGTACATCTTCTGACATTTCTTGACAGAAGGCACACCTTTTCACATATAATATGTATGAACAGTGCGCTGCACACCGCATGCGCGCCGCCGCGTTCACACGTTCTCAGCACAGATTACAAGGAGTCTCTATGCGAATATTCCGAACCTATTACAGCCACAGGCACCTGCGCACCGCCGAACGTAAAATCGCCGCCCTCAAAAACTCCGCTCTCATCAAAAAGAACAAAGACCGCCGGATCCTCGTCGTCCTCCACCTCTTCTATCCGGAAAGCTGGAAGGAGCTGCGGGAATATCTGCTTAATTTTACTGGATACAACTGGGATCTCTACATCACCTATCCGGATATGATCGCGGACAGGATCGACCGGGAGGATATCCTCCGGCTCAATCCCGGCACCACCTTCCTGCAGATGGATAACAAAGGTTATGACGTCGGGCCTTTCCTGACTGCCATCAAGCAGATCGATCTGACCTCCTACGAGGCGGTGTTCAAACTGCAGTCCAAAGGTGTGAAAAGGATCTTTATCTACATCTATCACCAGCTGTTCTTCGGCAGAGACTGGTTCCTGAACTTATATGAGGGCACTGTGGGGGCTTCCGTCATCCACAGGACAATCGACCGGATCCTCAACGAACCGGATGTCGGGATGGTCGCTGCCAAAAACCTGATCGTCCATGATCCCTCCTACAAGGAAAACCTCATCCTGCGCAAACTGCGGGAAACAGGAATCCGGGTGGAAAAGGGGTATAACTTCCTCGCCGGAACATGTTTCGCCATACGGCCCTCCTGTCTCCAGGCATTCAAGGAACTTCCTTTCACACTGGACGACTTCGTTCCGGTTCCCTCTTCACAGGGAGTGAGCCTTGCACACGCCCTCGAGCGGTATCTGTGTATCGTTGCCGAAAAAGACGGTATGCACATTGAAGGCAATGAGGTCATGTCCCTCCGCCGTGCCGTGAAACGGCCTCTCGAGAAAATCCTGCAGGGCATTTCCAGTGAGCGGCTTCTGAAACTTCCCTATATCTTCGATGACGAATACTTCCTGTGGCGCCTTGACAACCGCTTTGTCCGCTATCACATCCACAGGATGCCCGTCGGAGACCTGAAATATCAGATGGGTCCCGGCGAAAAGATCATCCCTCTCAAGGACACCTATGCCTACCGCTACCTGCAGGGCGACCGCGCCGCATATGACGATTACTGCCGCATTCACAGGGAAAAAGGATATCCCGCCATGACGCCGGAGAGGTTTGAAGCTCTCATCCGGTCTCTGTCCGAACAGGGTTATGACCCCGCACACATCATCCTTGTCAATGAACTGGGTATCATCCGCGACGGTCAGCACAGGGCCTGCTGCATCGCTGACAGGTACGGGCTTGATTACCAGATCGATGTCATGGAGATTGAAAACATCGACCGCATATACCTGGCCAAGCATATGGTTCCCCGGCCTGTTCTGCGCCTTTACTACAAAAAGCGCTACGGGATCGAACCGCTCTCCTGAGCTGCCCGCCCGGGCCCTGCCGAAACAGCTGACGGTTTTTCCGCCGCAAGCGGTGGCTCATGCTTCTCAGCAATGAAAGACAGTGTTCCTCCAACGGAACACTGTTCTTTTTTTGTACGGTTTTGTGTATCGCAAAGTTATGCTGCTATTATGTCTGTTTCTTTCTGCGTAAAACTGCGGATACCGCACTCATGAAATAGCGGTTTCTTCCCGCTGCGAGCAGGATTCCGTAACCGCACACGCTCAGAACAATTCCCAGTGCCAGAGACGGCAGGGCGGAGAGTCCTGTTCTCCCGATCACAATGCTGATGCCGATGATCACTGCCGAGCCTGCCGCGGCGTATACGATCTGCGTGAGCACCTCCCGCACGTTCAGGTAGTAATTAATATCTCCCAGGCGCACAAGACAGATGACCAGGACAATAGCCTCGGCCAGTACTGTGGTCAGCGCGGCGCCGTCATGGCGCAGTATGGGGATCAGGATGATATTGAGTCCCACATTCACTGCTGCTGCACATATGGTCGCGGAAAGACTCGTCTTCTCAAATCCGTTGGGTGTGTTGATGCAGTTGACGACCACACCGCTGCCCACCGCAAACAAAAGAGCAACCGACAGGATCTGCAGGGAGCGCACTGCCGGAAGATAGCTGTCGCCGGAAAGAATGAGGATGATATTCCTTGCATATACTGCCAGCCCCGTCATGCAGGGAACCAGCAGGAGAACCACAAAGCTGCAGATCTGTGTCAGAAGCTTCCTGTAATTCTCTCTCTCCCCCAGGCCGGCATATCTGGACAATCGGGGGATGGTCACCGTGTAGATGGCTGTCAGCAGATATTTTACCAGCTGGTAGATCTTGACAGCCACCGAGTACAGTCCTGTGTAGTAGTCTCCCGCGATCCATCCCAGCATCGTAGTATCCGAACTGACGTAGATCGTAATTGCCAGACTGTTGGCAAAAAAAATGAACATCGGATACAGATGCCTGAATATTCCGGATGAAAACAGAATGCGGATGCGGACATAGCGCCTGCAGTAGATCCAGTTGGTGATGCATATGATCCCGCTGGACATAACAGTGATCCAGGCATATTTCAGGTAATCCTCCGGGCGGTGGATAAAAATAAACATTGCCGCCAGACAGATGACCTGTGCCGCAAGGCTGCGGATCGTGATATACAAAAAATCTTCGTAGACCGTATTGACCCACTCGATCCCCAGTGTCGTCAGGATGATGGCCGTACTCAGAATGAGGATCACCGTCCTGTAGTCCCTGAATTTGGGCACCGTCAGGAGCAGGATAAAAAGCAGGGCATAGGAGGCTGCTGTTGTCAGGAGGTTCAGGGAGAAGATTTCCGAGGCAAAACGATTAAATTCCTGCCCCTTCTCCTTTCTGGCGCCCTCCCTGACTCCGTACGTGGTAATGCCCAGGGCTGCAAAAAGGGAAAAATAGGTGATGATGGAGCTTCCATAATTCACTTTTCCGATATTCTCTACCTGGAGAACCCTGGAGATATACGGAAATGTGATCAGGGGGAAGATCACCGAGCATCCGACCTTGATAAAATTGAGTGCTGCGTTGATCCCTATGGACTTTCCGCCTGTCTTCTGTCTGTGTTTAGTCTGTGGGGCTGTGCCGGTTTCCCGGCCTGTCTCTGTAGTTTTCGACATAATATCTTCTTGTTACCCGTTAATGAATCCCTTCTCAAACTGTCCGGTCCATCAGACAGGCGAGTGTCCTCGCTGCTCCGGTCTCCATATCAAACATCCCCTTCCATCCCAGCGCCTCAAGGCGCGCGGAATTGAGGGAGGAGTTGTCCATGGGATTGAAAACAGCCCTCTCCTGCTCTGTGGGAAGCTCAAACAGGACCTTTCGTCCGGCAGCTTCTGCAAATACCTCTGCCATCTGCCGGATCGTCACGATGCTGTCCCTGTTGGAAATGTTGTAGGCCTGTCCGGATTCTCCGCGCAGCAGGACAGTCAGGATTGCGGAAGCGCAGTCCAGAATATAACAATAAGAACGGATCTGGCTGCCGCTGCTCTTTAAAACAATATCTTTTCCGTCGGCGACGTCCCTGGGGAACTGGGAGGAGGCGCGGTTATCTGCCGCTGTCATCGTGGGGCCGTAGACATGACCGGGCCTGGCCACAACAAAATCGATTCCTTTCTCCGCCTTCGCAGACGCGCAGAGAGTCTCCGCCGCCCTTCTGGATACGGGATAACAGGAGCGCGGATTCAGGATGTCGACCGTGCCGAACATATTCTCCTCAAATGGTTCCGAAGTGTCTTTCCTGCCGTAAACTTCGCTGGATGAGACATAGAGGACTCTGCTGCCGGGCTTTTCCGCCGCCATCTCAAGGACAGACTTGGTTCCCAGAATGGTCGTCATCATCGTCTGTACAGGATGGCTCCCGTAGATGGCCGGGTTTGCATTTCCTGCGGCATGGATCAGATAATCGGGAAGGGGATCCGGATATTGTTCCGGGGAAAGCGGCTGCAGGGCGTCAAAGGGGTAGTAGGAAATATTCCCGCTCTCCATCCGGTCCCCAAAACGCCGCTCCATTCCCTCGCGGCTTCTTCCTGCCGCCAGGATCCGGATCTGCCCGCTCTGATCCGCATTGTCTATATTCATCTGCGCCAGAACATCGACCACCGCCGAGCCGATCAGCCCGGAAGCGCCTGTGACCAGTATCGTCCTGCCCTTCAATGCCTCCCGGCCGCTCAGCACAGACCGGACACCCCGCAGATCCTCTACATATGATGCATGGTACCTCATTGTTCTCTCCGTCGTTCTCCAAATTATTCCTTGATCCAGTTGTCCTGCGCTGTGTGCAGCAGAGCCTTGAAGATTTTCAGGTCATCCAGTGTGGTGATCTTGAGGTTTTCCTCCGAGCCCTTGGAGAACCAGGTTGTCCTTCCGAGTTCCTTCATCAGCATACAGGAAGCCGCCGTGCCGGTAATCCCCCTCTTCTGTGCCTCCAGATGGGCATTGTAGAGATCATTCAGAAGATAAGTATGCGGTGTCTGCGTGCGGAAGAGCTTCTCTCTCTCTGTTGAAGTGCAGGAGGAAATGCCGTCCTCGCTCTCGAAGACCACTTCCGTGCAGGGGATCACGGCGACCGCGCTGCCGTGCATGGAATATGTGGCAAGGCTGTCCGATATGATCATGGACGAGACCAGAGGCCTGTTTCCGTCATGGACCATAACAACCGCATCCTCAGGCACATCGCTGTCTTCCTTCAGCGCCTTGAGGCCGTTGAAAATAGACTCCTGGCCGGTCTCTCCTCCGGGAACGATCCATTTGAGCTTGGAAATATTAAACTGTCTGGCGTAGGCGCGCAGAACATCCGTCCAGGAAGCGATGGTCACCACAATGATCGCATCGATTCCGGGATGCTTCTGAAAGGCCTCCATCGTATGGATGATGACCGGTTTATTGTCAACATGAATGAACTGTTTGGGAATATCCTGGTGCATTCTCGTTCCGGATCCCGCCGCAGTGAGAAGCGCAATTGTCATAAGTGCCTCCTTTTTCTTTCTATCATGGCATCATGCTTTTACAGTCTTTTGTACAGTCTTTTATTGTTCTTACTCTCCGTCTCCGGGCTGCTCTTTGTCCCCCAGGTCGAGTTCATAAGGCGGATGGTTGTGCCTCTTGTCCTCCGGAGGCATAGTCATATAGTCCCCGAAACGCCTGGACAGGTATGCGTCGACATCTGCGGGTTCACAGATCTCCTGCCCGTCAAATTCCATGCGCTGTACAGGGAAAATATCCTTTTTCTCGACAATACTGATAAAGGGCTTGGGATCATGCAGGTAGTTGGCCCGCCTGGTCTCCTGCCCGTTGTAACAGCCGGATACTCTCCTGGTGTGCCGGTAGAGCCATCTGGGAGAGACATGCAGGATCCGCATTCCCTTGTGGACAACCTTGCAGGTGCCTGTCACGGCCTTGCCCAGGATCCCTCCGAAATACAGGACGGGCTCGTCCAGCCAGTACAGGATGAGGAGTTTGCCCCAGAACCAGCTGCGCCAGCCGTGGATCTTCATCAGGATCTCATTGTCCGGAATATTGTCAAAGCAGTAGATGTCAAGGAAAATTCCCAGCTCGCCGTCAATATTTTTGAGGGCATCCTCCTTGAACTTTGTTCCCCTCATACACCATCTGGTCGTCATGAGCGGATAGTTCTCCATTGTGCCGGCATTGACTACTTTGTATTTTTTGCGGTATTTTTTCTGTTTCGCAATCTTGAGGAACTTGTCATAATCCTTGCGCAGGAGTCCGACATCGATATCATCGTCCCAGGGGATCATTCCGTGATGGCGCACCGCACCGATGGCGGTTCCGCCGCATCCAAAGTAGGAAAGTCCGTTTTCCCTACACAGTTCATCAAAATCCCTGAGGATCTCCAGTTCGATCTGCTGCAGTCTGTGCAGTGTTTTCTCATCGTATTCCTTATAAAGCATACTTCCGCTCATGACCTCCCGTTGATAAATACAGGTTTATTCTTCATCGCGCAAGACCCGCGAGCGAGTCTTGAATCTTTCATCGAGCAATACCGGGCAATATCCCCGGCTCCCGTCACAGGCTGCGCGCACAGGACTCCCAGGCGGGTCCTGAAAGCAGTCCTCAGACTTTTCCCATCAGAAACAGAAGGCGGATCATCAAATCCTCTGTCTTTTTGTCCCTGTAGCAGCCGCGGTACACCGCCTTTTTGAGGCGGTTTCCATCATTCAGATAAAGTTCGAACTTTTCCTGATCCTCCGGAGAAATGATGTCGCTGTAGGCCTCATAAAACTCGCGGAACCGGTCATAGACCCTGTCGCGTCCGGAAGACAGAAGGAAGGTCCTGACCTGCCAGACAAAATGAGACAGACGGTTTCCGCCTACAAGCTCCTGGGGAGAAGCATTTTCTCCGTACCGCCTGTAGCAGGCCGTGGGTTTCTCATCCCAGATCACTCTGCCCGCACAGCGACAGTACAGATAGACGATCTGATCATGGACACACAGTTCCAGAGGTTCCCTGTCGCGGATCCCTGCCGCCGCACATTCATTGAACACCTCGGTAAAACCGAAGGTATTCATATCCCCCGTCGTGATGTATTTGATGAGTGAATGTTTCTTATAGGCGTTGCGGTTGGGCCGAAGGGGTCTGCATTGGGCATCTCCCCAGTAGAAATCTCCGATATAGATGGCAGGCGTATTCTCATCGAAACGCTCCAGAGCCCTGACAGCCCGGCTGATCTTGTCCGGCATCCAGTAGTCGTCCTGATCGCAGTAGGCATAATAATCCGCGTCCCGGCAGTTTGCCAGGAGCCAGGCAAAACTCTTGCGGTATCCGACGTTTTCGCCTTCATACAGCTTTACATTCGGCCGGTCTGTATATTGCCGGACGATCTCCGCCGTCCTGTCCGACGATCCGTCATCTCTGATATGGATCGTGACAGCCGGGTAGTCCTGCGCAAGCAGACTCTCGATCTGCTCCGCTATGAATTTCTCTCCGTTATAAGCGGAGAGCAGAATATTCACTGTTTTCATTATGTCCTCCATGTCCGGCAGGCAGAATAAGTATTATATCATATTCAAATATCTATTGCCACAGATTCCTGCCTATGCGGAAGCGGCAGATCTGCCGGAAATTGTATAAACAGCAGAGCATTCTGTCCTCTGCCCTGTTTTATATCCCGCCCAGGTAAGCCAGCATGATCTCAAAGAAGGTCACCGCCAGGAGGACGTCTGCAGTATATAAAAGTGCAGAATCCGATATCCCGTCCCTGTGGACCAGGCCGTTTTCCGCTGCCAGTACAGGCAGGATCGCAATCGGCAGAAAATACCGTCCCTGCAGGCCGTCAATATAAGTAGACCCCTTTGTTGTAAAGGCCAGCAGCATGGACAGAAAGATCAGAGCTGTGCTCGCCCCTGTGAGGAAGAGCAGCCAGATCCTGCCGGGGATGCGCACATGGTTTTTGTCCTCTCTCTCCGCCAGTTCCCTGCGAGGGCTGTATCCGCGCAGGATGCCCAGCAGAACAAGTCCAATGAAGATATAGACGATAAACCATCTCTGCGAGAGGTTTTTGCCGACCAGTTCTCCTATTAGACCGTCCGTACGCACCGCGATGGTAGACAGATAGATCTTCACCAGTTTTCCGGGCGAGCGGATAAAATCGGACAGGGTGTAAAGGGTTTTGGTCCCCGCCGCGATCGTGGCCGTCCCGGATTCTCTGCCGAACATGCTCAGGAGCCTGAACACATATTTTCCCGCAAACAGCAGCACCGCACCGCCCAGGACCCCTCCGGTCACTGCCAGCCACAGCCGGCGCATCTTCGCGCCGCTCCCCGACCTTGCGGCAGGGATCAGCAGTGCAAGTCCCAGTACCGGCAGGTAGGCGCCTCCCTTACAGGCAGCGACATACAGGCCGGCAAGGATCAGACCGAGAAAATCCGCGATACAGAGATTGTCGCCGAAAGCCGCCTGCAGACACAGGGCAGTGAACAAAAAGGTGCCCGCAATGATCATCCCGTCATAGGAACAGGAGGCCATCATCTGCAGTGTCTTGGGGAAAAGGCCGATGACCGCCATTGCTGCCCCTCCGTAGGGCATGCGGCGGATTGCCAGAAACATGATCATGATACAGGCGAGGAGATTGAACCACCGGGCCGTCATGACCATGGTGATCATGTTTCTTCCCAGAAGCCTTGCCGCGGAAAAACCGATGGCTCCGGGCAGATAGCAAAGAATCGGAACATTGTCCAGAGCACTCCTGGTGTAGGCAGGGATCAGCTCTCTGCCGGTCCCGGGTGCCGCCCCGAACAGTTCTTCGTCCACAGCCCGGTATCGGTCTACTGTCACAGGCATTGTGTTGGCAATGGAGCTGTCGATGTCGCAGGTCCTCTTCAAAAGACGCTTGGGCCCAGGCTGATCATTGATCCCCAGGAGCCGGTCGGACAGGATATAGACCGAATCAATGTGTGTGCGCTCATCTGAAATCGTAAAGGCCGGTGTCGCAAAACTGAACACCATTCCCATGCAGAGGGCGCTGACCAGATACATCAGAGCCGCTTCTCTGCCCGCACGCTGTCCGTTCCGGGAAAAACGAAGCGCCGCACAATACAGGGCAGCCAGCATGACCAGCAGAACCGCACTGATCCGCAGATACATGCCCTTTATAAATCCATTGCAGTGATAGGTGCCCATCAGGCACATTTCCAGAGGCAGGGTCTGTTTCCCCGGTCCGCTCTTTTCGATCTGCCCGTTGGTGTCGCCTGTTGCCAGCAGATATACATCCTGCTGGGTCTCCGCCTGATCGGCAAGTGCGATCTGCAGGACAAATTTCCTGCCTGCCGCCTCACGGACAGGATCGTCCAGGGCAAGTACAAAGCTTTCCTCTGCCGCAGCCAGCAACTTTTCGTCCGCGGTATCCTTTGTGAGAAGGGATTTAACTCGTTTCAGGTCCCCGATCCTGGCAGAGCCGCCTGTCAGCATCGCAGTTCCCGTCTCGTCGAACAGCCCCCACTCCAGTACCGCGTCGGCACAGGCAGCTGTTTTCACCGAGGAAAGAACTGTCCCGTTTTCATCCGTCAGCCGGATCCCGATCCCCGAGAAATCATCCAGTCCTGCTGTCACAGACTGCCTGAGCGCTGCCCCCGGCTCAAGGCGGACCACATCCTCTGTCCTGCTGCCTCCTGCCAGGAAATCACCTGTACAGGCGCCGGCTGTCTTGCGGATCACATGCATATAGGTGTAAAGCATCAGAGTGACAATAAACAGGAGAATCAGTGCGGCCGGAAGGGCTGTCCGCACAGCGGATCCGGCTGTTGCGGCTGCCCCCGCTGCCCTGTCCTCCTTCTTTTCCCTGTTTCCCGCGTTTTCAGATCCGGTATATCCCTCCCTTGCAGTCCGCTCGCTGCGGCTGCTGTGCAAAAGGGGGAACTTCCTCTCCCCATAGAGAAGAAGGCAGCCGAGTCCCGCGAGAGCTTCCAATATAAAGTAGAGGAAAGGCATCAGAGGATTCCACTTTTTTCTCTCGTAATACAGCCTGGCGATGGGAGCCTGCCCGCCGTCTGCAGCCTCAGCTCCGGCGGCAAAAATTCCGTTCCTTGTAAGTCCGGAAGTAAAAAAGCGGACTTCCAGCTGCTCCGGCAGCATCTGCGTCACCGGTTTGGAGAGGGCAATATAGATCGATGTCTCGTCATTGGGATAAGGAGTCTGGTTTTTCAGAAGCAGAGTTCCCTCACCGACGGTCTCATTTGTCTCGGCATTGACGATCCCGGCTGAAATGGTCTCTCCGGAAAAAAGCAGTGACCGTGCATTCTCATATCCCAGGAGAGCCACACCCCGCAGACGCGGTTTTTTGCCAAAGGCATTGGGAGAACTGTCCGATTCTGTCTCTTCCCCCGCGGCGCGTACCGTGATCGGTGCATCATCTTTGAGCTCCAGAGGATTTTCAGCGCTGTACTTTACTGCAGAGCCGGATTTCTGCGCCGCAAAAGCATCCGCCGTTATCCACGAAACTGCAGTGCAGTGCGTGAGATTCCAGAGCAGGATCAGCAGGATGACGATATAGTATCCCAGGAAAAATTTTCCGGGTGTCATAGTAGGATGTTTCTTGCTTATTCCTGTTTTCATAACTGTCTCTGTATACCATTATCGGTCACATATTCTTCAGGGACCAGGATCCTGAGCTGGCCGGGGCAGTTTCTGAGCGTCACCTGTCTGTGCGCGCCCGCAAACTCACCGTCGCGTGTCCAGGAGATCTGCTCATCGCAGGTCAGGGTGATATTGGAGGTCTTGAATGTTGCCACCAGCTCCGTCTGTGCGGAGGGATTGCCGATCGCCATCAGGATCTCGCTCAGTTCAAGAGGATTCTGGGGCATACGGATCAATGTTACCTCAAAGAGTCCGTCCTGCAGATCAACCTCCCTGCCGGTAATATTGGTAAAGCCGCCGATCGAGCGGGAATTGGTGATCATCCCATAGGCGTAGTCGCCCTCTCTCACGATTCCGTCCGACTCCACTCTCATGTGATAGGCGCGCATATTTCCCAGTTCAGTCACTCCCTGCACGATGTAGGCCAGATGGCCCAGCTGGTTCTTGAGTTCCTGCGGTGTCTGATAGGAGGTTCCTGTGAAAAGGCCGAACGCCGCAACATAAGTGAAGTAATCACGCTCGTTGAAGAGGCCCAGATCGCAGCGGAAGGTCCGGCCGCTGGCGACGATCTCCGCGGCCTTCCTCATATCAGAGGGAATGTGCAGGCTCGAGGCGAAGTCATTGGTCGTGCCCGCGGGTATGTATCCGATCGGTACAAAGGGCTTATTGGGATTCTCCATCATGCCGCTGACGACTTCGTCAAGAGTTCCGTCTCCTCCCGCGCAGACCACATACAGGTAGTCGTCTTCCCTCTCCCGCACAATGCGCCTGGCGTCTCCCTGAGACCGGGTCGGATAACAGACGACCATGTAGTCTGCCGCCGAGAGTATTTCAATGATCTCCAGCAGATGATTCCTGATCTGAGATCTTCCCGCGACAGGATTAAAAACGAAAAGGATTTTCTTCCAGGGTTTTACATTGATGCTTTCTTCATTTCCCGTATTTACTCTAATCATTTCATTCATAGTCAGACACTTCTTTTCATCCTGTAATTATTTATTGAATCGTAGGTCAGAATGCCGCAGTTATTTTAAATTATATCATAAACAGGGAATATTATCCCCTCATTGCCTGCAAAAATAGCCGGAGCAGTAAAAATCTGCTCCGGCTGCTGTTAGAAATGCCGTATAAAATTCAAGACTCGCTCGCGAGTCTTGCGCGCCGGATGCGGGTTGACATGTCTTGTTTTTCAAAGACATGTCAACATCTTCCGCACATGCGAAGCATGTGCTGCCGCTTCCGTGCTGCATCCAACACGCCTTCGGTGTGTCGGAGCGTTTATTCTTCATCGCGGGATTGTACCCACGATGAAGCGAGTTTCCCTTTTGCGCGCGTATCCCACGACTGAAGTCACGGGTATTGCGCGATGAAGAATAAACGGTGTATCAGCGTTTGTCGCGGTCCACAAAACTAAGGGCCAGGGTCCCGAGCGCGATACAGATCAGGGAAATGACCACCATGATGATCCAGATCCTGATGATATTGCCCGCCTCTGCTTTCTGCCAGGGATTGTCCTTGAACAGCGGACTGAGACTCATTTCATCCGTCGTCAGGGCGATGGACATCAGTCCGTTCAGGCCCCATTTACTGACAGTGATATTGGAAAGTTTGTCCGCCACGCCTTCCAGCTCGAAGACTACACCCGCCATGATCAGCTGTACGATCAGCACGAAGGGCATCACTGTCATGGCCGAGGTACTGTCCTTGACCACGCAGGATACCAGGATTGCCAGCATATCGGAGGCGAAAATGGTCAGATACAGGGTGATGTACATATCGACCGCCATCGGAAAGACCAGGCCCGACTCGGGAAGATGTTCACTGTTTTTGATCAGGACCACCACCAGCACGATCAGGGCCTCCACAGCGCACAAAAGCGCCTCGAAGATCACATGGGCACCGATGTAGGAGCTGATGTGCAGTCCCGTGCGGTGTTCCCTCTTGATAATGCCCCTCTCGCGGCAGATTGACTGGATCGAGTTGAAGATGCCGACCCAGATGCAGGCGCAAATGATCGCAAAACAGCTGTTTTTGGTCTGCACATAGTCCTCAAAGGTTTTTTCGCTGGTCACAAAAGAGATCAGCACCATGATGATCAGGGTCGAGACCAGGTTTTTCCACTGTCTCTCATTGATAAAAAGCCGCCAGCATTTGCCAACGTAAATGCGTGTCTGCTGCCAGCGTCCGATTCTGTTTCCCATCTGCTTGATTCTCCGTATTAACTGTCAGGACTTACCTGTACTCGCCCTCAAACTTCCTGATATACTCGTCCGCCAGTCCTTCTCCGCCCTCATCCTTCCGGTTGATGCGGCCGACAATTCCCTCCAGTGTCTCTGTGCCGAAAAAGCGGCATGCATCGGAGGGGGATCCGTAATAGACCAGATGACCGCTGTCATCTCTGGCGCTCTTGGCGAGCACGATGATCTTGTCAAACAGGTCAAAGGCGCGGTCAGGCGCATGGGAGATCACCATGACGATCTTGCCCTGGTCGGCAATCTGACGCAGGTTGGTCATAAGCTCCTTGGCCATGATGCCGTCCAGACCGGAGTCAGGCTCATCCAGGAAGAAGAGAGAAGGATTTCCGATATACTCCACCGCTATGCTCAGGCGCTTGCGCTGTCCGCCGCTGAGTTTGCCGACAAGAGAGCTTCTCTCGCGCGACAGGCCGAACATATTCAGGGCATGCTCGACAGCCTTTTCACGCTCAGCCGCAGAGACGGAATCCGGAAGACGCATCTGGGCAGCGTTGTCCAGGGTATCATAGACCACGTCCTCCATGCGCAGCAGATCCTGCTGCGGCACATATCCGATCTCGTATTTCATTTTTTCATATTCGCGGTAAATATCAGAACTGCCGTAGGCGATGCTGCCTTTTGCCGGCTCATACCCCATCACTGCGTTCATGAAAGTCGTCTTTCCCGCGCCTGATCCGCCCAGGATCAGAACCAGGGATCCGCTGCTGATCTGCAGATTGATGTCGCGCAGCAGCGTCTTTTTGCGCAGACGGTTCCAGACATTTCGCTCCTCGATGTGGATGGACAGCATCCTGCCGCCTCCGGACGGCCTGCGGACAGGCTTTCCGGGCTGCGCCGCAGGTCCCCCGGGTATTCCGCCTCCGGCTCCCGGTCCCGGCACAGGTCCTCGGCCCGGCCTCCTCACATCCCTGCGGTCCGGCCGGCCGGGCATACCGCCGGGAAGGGGAAGGGCCTCAGGTCCTGACAGAGCATGTCCCATGGCACCGGCTTCCTGGAAGAAGGATCCTTCCGCGGCAGGACGCATTCCGCCTGCACCGGCGGGAACCCGCGGTTCATCAGCCTGAATGAGAAGGCTGTCGCCCTGAAAGACGAAAAGGTGGTTTGCAATCTGCACCACATCCATCGGATGCAGCAGTTCCGGCTCGCCGACCCTCCTGCCGTTCAGAAACACACCGTTCTTGCTCTTGTTGTCTATGATGGCCCAGCCGTTGCGCGCAAGGAAAAAAGTCGCATGATGCCTGGACACGGTTTCATCCTGCAGAAAATAGCCCTCACCGCGCCCGATCTCCAGGGAGCGGATATCACCGGTCAGGGAAATCTTCCTCCAGGAGGACTTTTGAGGATACTCCGTTGAATAGACAAGAACAACATCCTTGTCAGAACCGGATGCATTCCTAGCGCGGATCCGCAGTACATCTCCGCTCATCAGCGTGGCCTTCATGCCGCTGTGCAGGACGGTATTGCCGGCCAGGGTCCCGTTGGAGCTGCCGATGTCCTGATAGACAGTGATGCCTCCGGACGTGACGAAAAGGCCGTGCCTGCGGGATACGATCCCGACAGGGATGTCAATGTCCGGACGGTTATCCGACGTACGGCGTCCCATTGTCTGCCGGCCATCGAGATAGTACTCTCTGATCATATCGCCCTGGATCACAAAGAGCCTGGGTCTGAGATTTTTTTTCCGTTGATAAATGGTTGTCTCTTCCGAATACATTACCTGCTCAGTTCTCCTCTGCCTTCCCGAAGGAGGATCGCCAGCGCATGTGTCACCCGCGCTGTGACGCCCCAAAGGACAGGCAACTGCACCCCGCTCCTGTCATCAAAAGCGGAATTGTCCATGTTCTCCGGCTCCGGCGCCGAACCCCTGTCGCGGTCCCTGCCGCCGCTGTGTCCCTGTCCGGAAAAACCGGCTGCTTCCTCAGTCTGTTCCCCGGGTATTGCATACAGGGACAGGGCTGTCGGAAGCTGCGGGTAAAAAGGAACAGAATAATACTGGTCCCGCCAGCGGTAATCCCGGCCGCCCGGGACATATTCGTAGGGAAAATCCTCCGGCATATCCCGCATCAGCTTCACCCTGTAGATCTCGGGGTCATGTGTGAGGATCCACTCCAGGGGCACCGTGAACACTCTGTCCACCTCCGAGCGCGACCATGTTCCCCCATAATCATGCAGCACTCCGATATAAGTGAAAAGAGGGATCGCTCCCGGTCCGATGGTGTCATCCAGTGAACCGACGATCTCTATCCGGGCGCGGTCGATACACAGTTCTTCCGTCGCCTCGCGGACAGCTGTCTCCAGAGGTGTCTCCCCCGCTTCAATACGGCCGCCCGGAAAACAGATTTCTCCGGGCTGTGAGCGCAGCTTTGCGGCGCGGACCTCATAGAGCACGTGACAGACGCCGTCCCTGATCAGAAAAGGAATCAATACGGACGAACTTCCCCTGGGATATGACCGGCTTCTTCTCTCCCGCGCCCTGCTGATCCAGGACCGCAGGCCATCGGCGCTGGCAGCTTTACAGCCTTTTTCTTCCAGTCCGGCTGCTAAATCCTGATAATCCATGTTTTTTCTCTCTATTCGTTGCCTTTCAGTCATTGCCTTTCAGGAAACCGAAGGGCTCCTGATCCACCAGAAAATGCATCAGCTGGTAGGCGGTCATGAGTGCGACCCGCTCCTCCTTGAGGATCCTGCGGATCTCATCGCGGTCGGCCAGGATGATCTGAATATCCTCGCCCTCTTCCAGGTACTTGCGGCTGGGCTCTCCGGAAGCATGCCCGTAGACCATGCAGCAGGATTCATCTGTCAGACCTGCCGTCGTATAACGGGCCGCCTCATACATCTGATCCGCTTCGACCGGCGTGAATGTCAGTCCCGTCTCTTCATGCATTTCGCGCACAGCCGCCGCGCGATAATCCTCCCCCTTGTCGACCAGGCCGGCTGGGAATTCATAAATATAGCATCCAAGAGGAATGCGGAACTGGCGGATCAGGACTACGCGGTCCTCCTTCTCACCGTAGAGGGCGTACATGATCACGCCGTCGGGATGGTTTTCTCCGCTCACTGCCTTGAGGTTTTCTTCTTTATCTGCGCGGGAAGCCACAAAATAGCGGAAGCTGTGTCCCACCTTGTTGGTGCCCCGATATTCAAACATGTTCAGAAATTTGTTCTGCGTCTGTCTGATGATTTCTTTGATCTCAACCATTTGTCCGACCTTCTCCTTCCCGAATCCTCATTTTTTACCGGCAGACATTTTGTTACCGGCAGACAGCTTCTTACAGGCAG